>PUNU01000292.1 GCA_003551865.1 Syntrophomonadaceae bacterium | reverse complement strand
GAAGCGGTAATCTCATAAAAATTCCCGACCACTTCGAGCCCTTCAAGAAAACCGGGAAAGGGTACCTCCAACCTGGGATCTTCGACCTGCTCAATGAAAATATCTATCCTGTGCTCCAGGGCTCCTCGAGGTGCGGCAACGCTGACCCCGTCAACACCCGTGATTAAGCCGCCGGGCCTGAGACTGGTCGTGGAATCGGGAGCCAAGAAGAAAAATATACCCAGGGCTAAACCAACTATTAATACGAGAGCAATGGCACCCAGCAGCCACCATCTTTTACCGGATTGCTTCACTTTACTTCACTCCTCTTAAGGCCCTCATTGTTTTACCGTTGATTCTTTTTTGAAGCAGGGACTAACAGGCACAACGAATAAGCTAAATATGAATCTTAAGGTTAAGCAAACCATACCGTAACCACGTTTGCCAACTCCACCGTTTTAGCGCGGAATCAAGCGGGTCACGATGTAATTGCTGTACATCCACCCATCGCTGCGCTCAAAGCTAATCATGAAATCGCGCTTGGCGATTTCGGCAACGGAAAAAACTATTATTTCCTGGGTCTCGTGGCAGGCCAGCTCATAAATACTGGCCTCTAGGGGGCCTCTGCCAAGGTCCCGGTCCTGCTTGCTTTGGCTGACAAGTTCCCAGCCGGGCCAGTCTAAATGGAGATCTCCCGGCTCGGCTAACAATCCTTCAAGCGGAATCATGTACCGGTTGTAGATCTGGGGTGGGTGCTGCTCGACCCCGTCGATTACCGCTTTGACCGTTTCCAAATAGCCTTCATCCTCGGTTATCCAGAGTTCAGCTTCACTGCCCGGAAGGCCGTGGTTGATCGTAACCCTGACATGGCGAGTCTGAATCCCGTTGATTGCGGACTCCTCAAGAAACAGGTAGCTGTATTCAATCCATTCTTCTTTCGGAATGTGAGGACGTAAAACAATCTCGCTAAAAACACCGGCCAAATCAATGTAGCCCTTGCGGTGTTCATTGTTATATTGACTATACCCAGCAGCATTGTCCTCATCCGCAGGGGTATCGCTACCGCTTTTTACGGTATCAAAAGCGTCCTGGATCCTTTCCCGGCCGGCGCTTAAAAAATCCGAGAGGGCACCGGGTCCACAACCCGTAATCATAATTAGCAGCGCCAGTGTAATTACTGGTATGAGGGGACGCATCGGTGGCAAAACCTCCTTTCGGTTTTTATTTAGTGCGGTTCGTAGACCACAACAATCCTAGTCTGGGCAAATGCATCCCCGTGGTCTTATGCCTGTTTTGGTTCTTCGCAGCCAGCTGCCTGAGCGCCCGGGAAGATGAGATAGGGCGCCTTGACTGCTCTGAAAAATCTCTCCGCCATTACCGGAAAGCCTTCAACCGGTGGGGACCATAAACCTGAGATGTCAACTTTAGCCGCCTCACCAGCAGCCACCCCCGCTTCAGAGTTCCATTGTCTTCTTCTTCATCTTTCATTGGCACGGCTGCATTCTTTCCATCTAGTTCTTATAACCAGCATATCAACCCACTACTAAAAACTTACAAATGCCGCAATGATGGATTCTACTGCTTCCGTGTAGTCTTCCGGCTCGTCGTCACCGAAGCGGTCCGGCTTGTACATCAAGATATTGCCATTTAGCGCATAAGCTTCTTCACTGATGTTGTTCAAAAAATCCAGTGTTTTCTGATCGGCAGTTTCAAGATCGTAGTGGAACATTTCAAAGAAAGTTTTATCTGTCGATACGCTTACGCCCGCTTCAGGATTATACATTGCCGATCCCACCACCTGTACCTGAACACCTGTTACGTTGATGCCCTGGTTGATCATATGTTCTATTACGGCTGCCAGTTCATCGGTTATTCCTTCCACGTCCGCTGTGCGGAAAACCCCTTCGGTTCCCTCTTCCGCTCTTTCTTCCACACCGTTTTCACCCGGAACAGCAGCAACTTCTTCGGTATCGTTAAGAAGTAGATTTGTTACAGCAAGATAACTGCCACCGACCAGGGTTAAAATCACTAGGATTACGAGGGCTATCAAGCCCCCCCTGCCCTTTTTACGGGTCGGGGCGGCCTGGTAGCCGCCCTGCCCCCGCGGTTGATAAGCGGGTGCAGGTGACGGCGGCGGTTCAGGGAAGGGTGCAAGCGGGGGAGGAGGGGCCGTAAAGAGGAATTCGATCTGATAAGCCCGGGTCCAGTCCTCCATCCCTTCGGTCCAAACCAGGTCCGCCGGGCCAAAAGCACCGGATTGGGCCAGGCGGTAAAAATCTTCCCGGCTGTAAGGACCACTTTGCTCACCGTTCTTATATAAATACCATTGTGAAGACATAGCTAAATATTCCTCCTTTCACAAAAATTTCTCAGGTGCTTGATAGGTTTAATTATCTTGATAGATGACCTTAGCCCAGGTTCCGCTGACTTGCCGGCCATCCGGAAGGGTCACCATTCCCGAGCCGTGTGCTTTACCGTCTAATAAACAACCGCCGTAACTTTCTTCACTCAAAAAGCCATGTTAATCTATCCGGTAATGCTGCCGTCCTTGAACTCTCCAGTATATGTTTTCCCGGTAAAACTATGCGAGCATTCTTGTTTTTCAGGCATAAACATTCCCCCTCCTCATATGGGCCTGGTTTGTATTTTCGTGCAAAGGTTACAAATTGGAGGGATCGATTATCAGCGCAGCTAGAGAAAAAAATTATAGTTTTACCAGCCAAATAAGAGACGGGGCGGCCGAATATAAAAGTTCTTTCTTTGCCGTTTCAGACCTGTCCGGCCGCCCCTCAGCTCTATCCATTTCTGCGATCTCGACAACTTCAGTTTCAGAAGACCTGGGAATTGCTTGTTTTTTAACCGCCAAGCTTAACCCATTGCTTAGAAGATCTGCAACCAGTAATTTGCGGTAATTTTTTTATCAGCATCCATAATAAAGGTAATCGAGCGGTTCTTGTCAGAAATATCACCGGACCAGCCGTTGAAATTGCTGACCAGATCCGTATCTGCCGGGGCTTCCAGGTGGACCTGCGTGCCCGCCTCGATATCCTTTATCGTATAAGGCGTCCTGCCCCCGTGACCTGTATTGCTTTTGATGTCGACACCGACTTTATTAGGTGGATCATCGGCCGATGAAGTTACAGTCAGATTATATTTTAAAGTCGGCTCATCAGGCTCATCAGGCTCAGGATCGTCCGGTTCCAACACCTCTTCTGAATCTGATATATAATGCGCAGTTACTTTTTTATCATTATTCATCGAAAAAGTGATTGCACGGTTTGTGCTTTCAACATCTCCTGACCAACGCTCAAAACGAAGTTGATCCGGACCTGAATCAATATATAGAGGCGCTTCCAAGTGTACCTGAACCCCTGAATCTATTGACGGTATTGTGTAACTAGTTGTCCCTCCATGACCGGTATTGCTAGCAATAGATGCCCACAATAAAGTTGGTTGAGCCCCTAATCTTGAAGCATTAACATTCAGCGTATATCCAGTAGTCACGCCTGGAGCAGGATCTTGCGGCCCGGCATCCGGATCATCTGGAGGATCTTCAGTTTCTCCGGGAGTTAGGGCTTGTTCACCAGTATCAAGCTCCCCTTCATCTTCCTCCACACCATTACATCCCGGGCTTGCATACTCATAAATTAACCAGGCGTTGCTATAGATTTGGAAATGTCGATCAATTAGCGTCGCATTTGCTGCCAACAAAGCTTCTATCTCTAAAGTGAGACATCTATCATAAGGTTCTGTAAGCTGTACTTCTAGTTCTGCTTTAGCCCGTATAGCAAATAAAGCCTCGAGAGCAACTATATCGCGGCCAATTAATCTTAGGTTGAAACCAGCTTTTGCTCCTGCTTTGACAGTTAATTGACCATCAACCTGCCCTTCAACATCGAAATAAGATTCCGGGGTAAAATAAAACTCGACTGTACCCCACCTGGGGAATACTCTGCCTTTTTCTCCTCTTACCCCGGTTCGGATCGATACACCCTGATCGATCGTGTAATAAAAGCTAATATTCCCTTTCACATCTAAAACTAAATATAAATCTACCGAGCATTGGCCAAAGCGCCCAATGTCTAGACCATAAGTTGCTATTCTGATTTCTGCACTTCGATCAACTTGTAGTTCGCCGGTGATTTCCAGTTCAAATTCTTCGCTTGCTGTAAAAGCAATATCAAAATTTCCCCTATCGCCCCTCGTGCCTAATCTATAGTGAAAGTCTACTGAAGGGCCTATTAGAGTTACAGAGCCATCCACTGTGATCTGATCATCAAAATATTTTTTATCATCAAATACAAACTCATGCCGGAAATTGCTAACGATATTTAACTCAACATCTTCTGGAATATCAGCAACGTTGTCATCATTAAGCTCAACCGTCTGTTCTGGAATATCAATGTCTTCAATTACTTCTTCTATATCTGCAAGAATTAATATATATTCGAATGCTGCTGGCTTTTGCTCTCTGCTCTCGACTTTATAAGTAACTTGCTTTTCCACATGGACCAAAATATCATTTTGCTCATATACGTCTATTGATTCTTCAACTTCTAAAACCACTCTTTCTTCAACCATTTCCGCTTCAGCTCGTATGATCTTTTCGGCAAGTTCATCACTAATAAATCTAACTTTCTCATCCCAAATTATTTCAACATCTTCAACTTCGGCAGCATCCTCGCCAAGTTCATAGTATTCAACCCTTTCAAAAACAAAGGGTACTTCTTTTACAAAAACTCCTTCCCCTACGTAATCATCTCTTATTTCTGCCGAAGTCCGATGAACAACGTCATCACCGCCCGGGTTAAATAACATACAGCCAGTGACTAATAAAGCCAAAGATAAGGCAATCACAATTACGCTCCGCCATTTAAAACCTAACACAATAAACACCCCTTTGGACGTTTTTTATATATCACTCCTCAACAGCATGTTTAATACTCTCTTTGCTTATCACAGTTTCTGCAATCTAATCCAGCCCTGGATCGGATTATTGCGAAATGTCGTCTGCAGTGTTGCCGCATCCCGGCACCGTTGCTGCCAAAATAAGGGCTAAACCTAAAAATTAAGCTTTTTTAAAGCAGCCCTCCTTTCAAAACACCTTAATGATCCTGTAAGCTCCGTAACAAGCACTTTTCAAACTTCAGAAATGATGGTATGCGGGTCCATTGTGCCATAGGTCTCTAAACTGTGCGGCTCAGCCATGATATCGATTGCTTCCTCCAAAGACATATTGGCACTAAGAACCAAACTTCCAAGCCCGATTTCGTTAAAAGTGTAAGGTGTTCTTGCTGTACCCGTTTCTCCCAGTTCTTCCAACCCAGAATGCTCATCTATAACTTCATCTTTTTCTGGCGGTTCATCAAACTCTGGAGAATCATCTGTTTCAGAAGGTGTTCCTATTTCTACACTTCAACCTTCTTTTTTGTTTATATATTATTCCGCTGCCCGCCTGAGAAAGTTAAGGATTCTCCCCAGATCATCGCAGTCCAGGGTAGAGGGTTACAACAAAACAATCAAACAGGCCAGGTCTATGTGTAAATCAATCTTTCATATGTTGGCGATTGTCATTATCATGAAGACCATTTTGATCACCTTACATGTTTTATATTGGGTTAATTTTCCTGGTAAACACCACCAATCCAACTTCCGCTAATCTCCGTGCCGTCCGGGAGGGTCAGTGTTCCCTGCCCGTGCGGCACGCCGTTTCTCAGCTCACCCTTGTATTCGCCACCACCCCAGGATATGGTGCCGTAGCTTGTATCCGGCTCTTCCGGAGGTGAGCTCATTCCAGGTAATTGCCACCACGGGTCCTCCCCGTTGTCACCCGGATCAGCAGGCACCTCCTGGGATGGGGGAGACTGTTCCGGTGGCGACGGTGGAGGCGGTGGCGGCGGGGTCGGTTCCTCCGGTGGTGGCGGCGGTGGAGGCGGTGGCGGATCCGGATCCTCTGGTTCCGGTTCCTGAACATCGCTGTCATTAACTTCTTCAGGAAGATCATTTAAGACCGGGGGTCCATTGTCATTCACGGTTTCGTCAATCACCAAATGAGAGTCTTCTTCCGCACTTTCTTGCCTGTCTTGAAAAAACAGGAAATATGCGCCAGTACCCCCCAGGGCAAGAATAACAACAGCGGCGGCAGCAACAATAAGCCATGTATTGCCGCCCTTTTTCTTCGCCACTCCCATACCCGGAGCTGTGTGGCCCGGGCCTTCAATTGGAGGGGGCGGGGGTACATCCGGTCCCGGCGGGGGAGATGGCGGCACTGTGTCAGTCTCGGATGAAGGAGTTATCCCCGGTGGGGGTGGAGGCCCGGAAGTTTCTTTACCAGGAGACGGCGGTTTTGGCGGGGACGCAGCATCCTTACCTGCCGCGGGCGGTTTTTCAGGCTGCGGGGGTGAAGCCGATTTCTGGTCGGGCGGAGACGGTGGTGCTGATTTCCCCGGTGGCGGGGGCGGCTTTGACCCGGGGCCTGCCTCGGCCGGAGGCTGAGAAACAGGTTTTTCCGGTATTGGCGGCGGGCCCGCTTTAGCAGGCGGAGGCACAGAATCCCCTTTGTCAGCAGAAGGCGGCTCCGGTGGAGGCTTCGCCCCGCTAACTTCCTGTTTAGAAGGCTTTTCCGGGGTAGTTTGTTGAGCCGCTTTCTCCGGCGGAGTCGGAGGCACCTTACTCTCCCCCGCTGGCACAGCTTTACCCGGGGGCGGCGGGGCAGGCCCGTCTACAGGATAAGGCGGGGGGCCAAAGTTTAACCCTTCAACCTGGTCAGCCCGAATCCAGCTGTCCATGCCCTCGCTTTTGAGCATATCCGCAGGGCTGATGGTACCGGATTTAGCCATCCGGCCAAGTTCGTCAAGGAGAAAAGGACCTTGCTGTTTCCCCTCTTTATGGAGAAACCACTGTGCAGACATCCTTCTACTACCTCCTTCATAAACTCAATAATTGTCGCACCGCCGACAGCTAAATATTATGCTGATTACTGCAGCTGCTTTTCGGCAATTTTGCCGGCTATTGGCAGCTTGAAGGTTTCATACTGGTAGGCCTTGATCATTAGCAGAACAGCCAGGGCCAGGGTGGCCAGCCAGATAATGATCGACACGATCCCCAGCAGGCCGGTTAGTGTGCCGGCCAGCGCCCAGGAACCCACTCCTCTCCAAAGGATAGACCACAAAAGCCTGTTAATAATGCTGATCAAAATCTGCAGGGCGGTCAGGCCGCCGAAAGTGACGATCGACTGCATGGCATGGAAGCGGACAAAATTGTTTTTGCTTTCGATCAGCAAGAAAATAATACCCGTGATCCAGCCCAGAATGTAGCAAAGCAAGCCGGCAATATTGGGTTCCAATCCGGCGGATGATTTTGCAGTGGCTTCTGCAGCGGTTCCCGGCCTTGGCGAGCTGCCGGCCGCAGGTTGCGCAAAAGAAACAGGCGGGGCCGGACTATCGTGAGGGGGCG
>PUNU01000120.1 GCA_003551865.1 Syntrophomonadaceae bacterium | reverse complement strand
TTGCCCTGGCCATGATGGGAGCCACCGGGGCCCTGGCCTCATTTCTGCCGGTCCGGGCCCAACTGCTTGGCTTTGATCACGACCGGGTCGGCATGCTTTTCGCCACTTTTGCCCTGACCGCCGTACTCGTCCAGCTTATCTGGCCGCGCTTGATTAAACCGCTGCTTCAAGAAAACTGCCGGGGCTGCCGGGTGGGCATAGCTCTAATCTGCCTGGCCCTGGTTCTCGCGGCCTCTTTAAACAGTACAGCCGGCCTGTTTTTTGCCTTAACTCTTTACGGGATCGGATTCGGCGCTGCCTTCCAGGGCATGCTGGGTTTGGTCCTTTCAGGCTCGGAGGTCAACTGGCGGGGACGGGCAATCGGGCTTTTCTTTGCCGCCTACTCAATCGGCGCCGCCTTAATGCCCCCGGTTAGCGGCCTGATCTGGGAGCACCTGCCCCGTTTGTTCCCTTTTTACACCGCGGCGGCAATCGCCGGCCTCAGCCTTTTCTACAAGACAAATGCCGGGCGGCAATCCACAGACTCTTAATATGTTGGCAGGGCACTGGCAGGTTTTCTTGTCAGCTTTCCCGGGCAAACCGGTTACCCCTGCGGTTAATTAACCAAAGCATGTAGAGTGCCAGGGCCAGCAGCGCCGGCGTAACAAGATGAACAGCGGTAAAAAACCCGACTCCCCAGGTTTCATTGATATATCCCCAGGCCGGCAAAGGGTTTTCCCGAAAGGTTTCTTCTATCAATGCGCGCAGCAGGGTATAACCCAGGAAAAAACTCCAAAACAAGTAGCCCGGTTCTCTTTCTTCCCGTCGGGCCAGGTAGTTATGGACTAGAAGCAGGACTATACCAATCAGCGAACCGTAAACCTGGGTTGGATGACGGTCAAAAGCAAAAAACTCTGCCTCACGGCCAAGGATTTCCTGGTTAAAAATATTACCAATTCTTACCAGGATTTTACCCACAGCCACTCCCGGCACGGCCAGGTCGGCCAGCGTCCCCCAGTTTAAACCTTTTAGCAGGCAGAATAACCAGCTGCTCAAAATCCCGCCCAGCAAACCGCCATGAAAAGCCAGGCCACCGAGATCAATGCGAACTATCAGTTCCGGATTCTCCATGAAATAAGGCCAGTTGGTGGCGACAAACACCGCCCTGGCCCCGATAACGCTTGATATGACGACAACTGCGGTCAAGGAATAGATATTGTCTTCTTTGATTCCCTTTTTGGCGGCGTATTTCAAAAGATAATAAAACCCGGTTAAAACTGAAACGGTAAACAGAAGGCCGTACCAGCGGACCTCCAGGGACCCGATGCTAACAATAACCGGGCTAATGTCTTCTAGATACATATAAACACACCTCGCTGTGCACAGTGAGCCTGCGGCCGGGCAGCCATAAAAACCAATTTTATCTACCCGGTTTACACTCTTATCACTTAAACAAACCCAGGTATTTGCCGTAGCCCTCTTCTTCGAGCCGCTCCCTGGGGATAAAACGCAGGGCTGCGGAATTGATACAGTAGCGCAGGCCGGTGGGTTGAGGTCCGTCTTTAAACAGGTGCCCCAGGTGAGAGTCGGCCTTTTTGCTCCGCACTTCGGTGCGAATCATACCATGGCTGTAATCTTTTTTCTCTACAATGTTTTCCTCCTCCAGCGGCCTGGTAAAGCTGGGCCAACCTGTTCCGGAATCATATTTATCGAGAGAACTGAACAGCGGCTCGCCGGAAACTATATCCACGTAGATGCCTTCTTCCTTGTTATCCCAGTATTCGTTTTGAAAGGGAGGCTCGGTGGCATCTTCCTGGGTGACCCTGTACTGCAGATCAGTCAAACGCTTGCGCAGATCATCCATATTATCACGCTCCTCATTTTCGCATTCCTCGTAAATACTGTCAGGCTCTTCTGTTTCAACTTTTCCTGCTCCGTGCTCACAGCCGGTGAAAATGAACAGAACAGCGAGGACACAAAATGCCGGGGCACTATTTATAAGCAATCTTTTCAGGCATTTATTCAACGCTGACTCCTTTCCCGAAAGCAACATAACCGGCTATGTGCTTTGCTTTTTCTTTTGGTTCCGGGTAAAACCAGGCGGCATTTTCATTTTTCTCACCATCTACCTCGATGGTATAATAGTGCGCTTTACCCTTCCAGGGGCAGGTAGTGCGAAGATCGGTTTCTGTAAGGTATTCTTTTTTTACATCATCGGGAGGAAAATAGTGATTTCCTTCCACTAATATAGTTCTCTCACTTTCAGCGAGAATCCGGTCCCGCCAAACGGCTTTAACCATCATTTACTGCCTCCTTTTTGATAAGTGCTCCCCGCTGGTGCCCTGTCAATTATGTTTGCTCTGTTTTTAATTTGCAACACCTCCTATGGATTAAGAGTTGTTGTAATAATTACAAATTACGCTCTTAATACGTTGACAGAACACTAGACAAGTCCGAGAGCGAGCAGGGTAGAAATCAGGTAGCCTACCCCAAGGGCGATGCAGATCACTATGGTCACATAGAATATGAGAAATTGACGCTTAAAAACCGAGCTCATAAAGATGATGCCGTTGATGCTGGTACCCGACCCGGAGATAATAAAAGCTATGCCGGCACCGACCGCTCCAGTAGCACCGATCAACGGTGCAACCAGGGCGATCATTGCGCAATCACCGGTATAAATGGGTATGCCCGCCAGGGCGGCAATAAGCACGTCAAACGGGGCTCTTGCCGACAGGACCTGCCGGATCATGTCTTCCGGAACGAAGCCGCGCAGAAGTGCTGAAATCAGGACAATCAGCACCAGGTAAGGGAGCACTCTCCTGAGCATTGAGCGGGTTTGGCCCCAGGCCGGGCCGGCAGCGGCAGCCACCTTTTCTTTAAAGCCGGCCGGCTCGTGATCCGCAGTTGCAGCACGGCAGGAGCTCACGCCATCCGCTTCACAGCAGGCTCCGCCGCCGGACATGCTTAGCCCCGGAGAAGCACAGCCGCCTTCGGCGACGGCCACCCCGTCTTTAAACATCCCCCTGCGCCTGCCGATTGGTTCAAGCAGGAAACTGCCCAGCAAAGCTGCAGCTGACGTGATCAGGAGATATAACAGGGAAAGCGGCAGACCAAATACCCCCAGTAAAATCATGAAAGCCGGCATGCTCACTACAGGGCTGACCAGGAAAAAGGTAAGCACTGCACCCGCGGGCACCCCGGCCCGGATCAAGCCCAGCATAACCGGGAATGCCCCGCATTCACAAAACGGCAGCAGGGCTCCGAGAGCCAGAGCCCGCATGCGCCCGGCAAGCGCATACCTGCCAACCAGCAGCATCCTGAGCCTGTCTTCTCCCAACCACAGCCTGGCCATTTCGGCCAAAAAAACAGCCGCCGTGAGCATGGGCACCACTCGTAAAAGCATTTCAGCGGCATATAAAGCTGTTGCATAAACTGTCTCCGGATTTAATACTTCGAATAAGCCTGCCATGGCAACCACCTAAATCCTGCCTGTATTCTCCCGGGTGTGCTCAAGAGCAAGCTGGACAAGCCGGGCAATATGATCATCATCGAGGCTGTAGAAGACCATTTTCCCCCGCTTTTCATGTTTTACCAGGCGCAAACTGCGCAGGTAACGCAAATGGTAAGATGCCGCGGCTACCGGTATATCGAGAGCCAGGGCCAGGTCGCATACACAAAGCTCCTCATGCCACAGGGCAAAAACCAGTTTAAACCTGGTTTTGTCACCCAGGGCTTTAAATATATCAACCATTACCTCCAGGCCGTCCAACTGCTGTTTTACCCGTTCAACTTTTTCCACGTCGCTGCAAAATATTTCACAGCGATCCGCTTCATTCAGATTAGCACCCATCTACACACCTCTATACATTCAAACATTTGTATTACTATTATAATGTATTGCAGGGCAAACTACAACCCCCCGCCCAGACCGCTTGCTTGTAAAAAAAGACCTGCTGTTCGAGCAGGTCTTTTTTGATCCTGTATTAACTTTTCACCTATCTGAAAGCCGGCTTTGCACTAACCAATAATGGTATTAGATGCCGCCAATATGGGTCAACTCACTATTCATCTGTGCCGGCATCTTCGTCTTCTTCCAACTCATCTTCTTCTACATCATCCGGGATATTTCCACTGTAGGTATTGTCATCCGGATCGCTTAAATCTATACTTTCATCGCCAAGACCAAAATATGCGCCGCCGATCTCGGCCTCGTTTTCCACAAAATCATTGTTTCGCAGACTGGCGGTGCAGCCCTCGTCGACTACCACCCCGCCTCCCAATTCCACGGCGAAGTTCCCGGTAAAGCTGTTGTTTTCAATCGTACCGGTAGATTCCTGGACTAAAATAATCCCGCCGCCTGAACCGGCTTCAGCCCTGTTTTCGGATATTGTATTTCCCTCAACGGTGATCGAAGAGTTTTGGACAATTATGCCGCCCCCAACAGATGCTTTATTGCCGTTTATCGTGTTCGTTTCAATAACGGGTGATGAGTCTTCGCCAACTACGAGGCCGCCGCCTGCCCGCCCGGCTTGATTTTCATCAATTACGTTATTAAGGATCAGCGGAGAAGAATTTGTTAAAATAGCCAGTCCTCCTCCGTCCTGCTGGACCAAATTGCCGGTCAGGTTGTTGCCTTCCACCAGCGGAGAAGATTCCTTAACATAGATACCTCCGCCGCCTAAAAGAACTACATTGTCGGTAATAGTGTTGTCGAGGATTTCGCCTTCAGATTCTTCCAGCACGGCGATGCCCCCGCCGTTTTCTTCCGAATAGTTGCGGATGATGGTATTCATGCTGATCATCGGAGCCGAACCTTCGGCAACTGCAATTCCCCCACCGTTATTGGTAGCAGAGTTTCTGGATATATCGTTATTTTCTATTGCGGGGGCAGCGTCGAAGACGGCGACCCCTCCACCAAACCAGATCGCCGAGTTTTTGTGAAGAGTGTTGCCGCTAATAACCGGATCCGAGTGCCAGATTGCCATACCCCCGCCGCTGGTTGCCCTGTTTTCCTGGATGTCATTGCCGGTAACCGAGGGTGTCGATTCAAAGTCGACTAAAAAAGCTCCTCCCATGTACCTGGCCCGGTTCTCCTGAAAACTATTATTTTCAACCGTCGGATTGGATCTCCATATAGACATTCCACCGCCGTTGTAAGCAGTGTTATTTTCCAGCGTGTTATTTGTAATGACCGGGTTGGAACCATCCAATACGGCAATGCCGCCGCCGTCGAGATCAACGGAATTGCCGGTAATGACATTTCCGGTAATGGTCGGCGAACTGCCCGCTTCGATCAGGATGCCTCCCCCGAAAAACCCTTCGTTGACAACTTCCTCTCCCTCATGTTCATGAGTAAGGGTTTTCCTGGTCCCGGCCCCTCCGGTTATAGTTAAGCCCTCCAGCACAGCGTTTTCACTTTCACCGTTTTGGAAAGTTACCACCGAACCCCTTTTGCGCCCGTCTATAACAGTTTCCGCCACTATTTCCGGGTCGTCGGGATTTGTGCTGCGCAACGTGATGTCTTTACCCATAAAGTCAAGCCGTTCATAATAAACGCCCGGCTCGACGACAATCACGTCACCGTCGCCGGCTGCTTCAATTGCCTCCTGGATACTTCTGTAGTCACCGGGCACATTTATTTCCGGGCTGTAGAGAAAAACCACACCCAGAACAACCAGGATCACGACCGCCAGGGCAGCCGCCCCGTAAAGAATTATTTTGTTCCTGCCATGGGAAACAGTTTCTTTTTGTTGTTGCTGTTCCTGTTGTCCCTGCAGTTCATTTTGTTCTTTCTGATCTTTCATTGTGATGCTCCTCTCATCTCTACGTTTAAAAAGAAATATTTTTACTCGGTGTATATGTCATTGGGTTCATTGAGCGAATAAGTGTTGTCATCCGGATCACTTAACTCGAGCACAGAATCGGATGAAACCCAGAGCGCGCCTCCACCATCGCTTTCCTTTGCTTGGTTATCCTCGAAGATATTCCGGAAAACCAGGGGTTCAGAATTGTAAACTGCGGCCCCGCCGCCCAGGTGCTCGGAAAGGTTGCCGGTGAATGAGTTATCCTCGATCGTCGGGGAAGACCCTTCCATGTACAGTCCTCCCCCGGCAATATAAGCCAGGTTGTTGGCTATTTCATTGCCGGTAATTAACAGGGCCGTGCTCATGGCGTTAACAATAAACAGCCCCCCGCCGTTGGCTGCACGATTTCCGGATATTTTATTATCTTCAATAATCGGCTCCGATTCTTCGATCAGGATTCCTCCGCCGTTGCGTTCGGCGGAATTGCCTGTTATAGTGTTAGCTCTAATTGTAGGGGTGGAATTTACTGCGACGACAATCCCTCCTCCAAGCCTGGCGGCAGCATTATTGGATATGGTGTTGTCTACCAGTACCGGCGATGAATTGGAGATAACGACCACGCCGCTTCCCATTTCCGCCCTGTTACTTACAATTCTATTCCCCTCAATTTTAGGTGATGATTCTTCAATAAACAGTCCCCCGCCCAAAAAGCCCGAGTTTCCTATGATAATATTTTCCCGGATGGTGGGAGCAGAATCGAAAATTACTATTCCCGCACCGTACTCCGCATCGTTGTCTTCGATTATACACTTTTCGACTATAGGCGAACCGCCGCCGGAGATCAGGATTCCACTGCCCCGGGTAACGGTAAACCCGCTCAGGACAGCTTCTTCGCCTTCTCCACTCCTAAAAGAAACAACCGTCCCGCTGTCACTGCCGTCGATAATGGTTCTTTCAACCACTTCGGGATCATCGGGGTCGATACTGCGCAGGGTGATATTTTTTCCCTTGAAGTCAATGTTTTCCCGGTAGACCCCGGTATCAACTACGATCTCATCGCCGTCTTCGGCGGCATCGATAGCTTCCTGAATGGTATCATATTTATCGGGCACAGTAACGGAGGAATCGTCCAGGGCAAATATAGCGGAAATAGCCACCACCACAACGACCAGGACGGGTACTCCGATTAAAAAATATTTAACCATCCCGCCGGCCGGTTTTTTCTTTCCGACACCGGCCTCAGCAGGTGCTCCTTCTTTAGACTCCGCTTCCCGGGTGACCCCTTCCCCGCTTTCGGTTTCTTCCCCGGGCTCCAGGCCGCAGTAGGGACAGACCTTAAATTCACCTTCATCGAAGGTCTTGTCGCAGTCTTTACAATAAGCCATTTTCTACCCCTCTCCAAACAGTAATCTTGGTCGTTATTTAGAAGTTTGCCTTGTCTGTTTTTTATTAATCAACCGGTATAATAACCAGGCCTTTTTCTATTTCGGCATCTTTGCTTTCGATAAAAGAATAGTAATAGTGGACCTGGCGCGGTGTTTCTTCAGCCGGAAAAGCAAATACCATTACTCCCTCTGTGCCCGGTGGTGCACCGATGTGATCCTCGTTTTCGTCCAGCTCACCTGTATATTTGAAGTTCAGAATTGTCCGTTCCAAAACGGACCCTTCAGCGGTGATTAGCTGGGGGGTGTCGCCGGCGAATTTACGCGGGTCTGTAATAAATCCTTCCTCGATCTTTTCAATATTTATAAACAAGGTTAAAAACTGCATGTCCTCGTCGTGATATTCCAGCTTGGTATCGACAAAATATCGTCCTTCACCTTCATCCGGATCCCCGTCATTTTCTTCGGGAGCTTCATCACCGGACAAAAATTTATCGACATCTTCCGGGATATCGTCATCAATTAGAATTGTATCAATCCTGATTGTCACTCTATCGTCAACAGAAACAAATTCCCGCACGTCCTCCTCCGGGGGGACGGGCTCAACTTCTTCCAGATCTATCTCATCGTTGTCAATTTCATCATTTTCGGGAAGTGGGTCGGTGCGTTCGATCTCAATACAGCCGGGCACTGCCATTAACAGCAGTACAGCAGAAATGAAAATTACCAGTCTTATTTTTTTCACCTCTTTTTCCACCCGCTTTTTTGCTTGATTTGCAAAAAAAATAGCTCCACTGTCCAGCTTAAGGTAAAGCAGATTTTTATCGCCTACCTATATTAACACGTTCTTCTCAAATTAAACAAGAGCAAAAAAACAGCTTAAAATCTCCCCTCACTTTAAAGGAGATTCAAAGACAGCCAAGCCGCAGCCTTTGCTGTAAATACCGGCACTCCCGGATATCATCACTTCACATTTATCTTTGCTCAAGCGAGGTCAATACCGGCCGGTGAGGATCCGGGCGGTAGGTAAAATCGATTTGTGAGCCCTCGTCAATGCCTTCAACATTTACACCTTCTCCAAGGGTAAAAGCCTGAAAATATTTGATTTCGACCAGGCGTCCGTCGATTTTCCCCAGTAAGGTCCCAACCATCACATCTCCCTCGGGCGGGGCGTCAACAACCTCGATCGATACCAGGACTGCTCCCTGAGCCTCCTCTGTAAAAGTAAAGGCAACCTGTGATCCGTCTTCAATGTCTTCCACGCCAACTCCTTCACCGAGCTTAAAAGCCCTGGTGAGCTTTATTTCAACGGAATGGGCATCAAGCAACCCGACCAGTATGCCCTCGGCCTGAATCTCGTCTTCCGACACGTCTTCTTCCCGGTCGGCCGGCTCGTCTATTGCCTCGATAGAGAGAAGCAAAGGCATGTTTTCAGTTTCCTGGTAAGTAAAAAACACCTCTGATCCTTCGGCAATATCATCGACAGCCTCCCCCTCTTCCAGGGCAAACTGCAAAAGATCACCGTCTACTTCAATCTCAACAACCCGGGGGCCGTCCAGGCCGACAAAAACACCTTCATCTTTGTGAATTTTAACCGGCTCTTCAATGGCTGCTATGGAAACCAGGACCGGCCGTTCTTCTTCTTCCACGTAGGTAAAAATTACAGTTGACCCATCGCTTATTTCTTCCACATTTACTCTTTCACCAAGGGCGAATACCTTCGGCTGCCCGTCCACTTCAATTTCTACTGAATGCCTGTCGATCTGACCAATCAACACTCCTCGCCCGTCCATAAGAAGGTCCGCTTCGGCCTCGGTTTCTTCTTCAGGCCGGCAGCCCGACCAAAAACCGGCTGCAGTTACAACAAACACCAGCAAGAGAAGGAAAACCCCGGATTTTTTTAACAAAGCGCACACCCCTTTCTTTTCTCTCCATGCAACTTCAAACTCGCAAGGCCACCGGTTATGCAAAACGCTTCCCGGATGCAATCTTAGCAAATTCCCCTGGTTGCCTGCATGCTGCATATTGATGTTATAATTAAATATAAAGCAAAATTACCGTTTTGCCTATAGGTACAGCCCAAGAAAATACAGTATTTTATCACTTTTGCAACACGCAACTTAAAAACCGCTCCCCGGAAGGATGAAAATACAACATGAAGGGAAAAATTAGGGTGGGCATAAGCTCATGCCTGCTCGGCAACCAGGTCCGCTACGACGGCGGTCATAAGCACAATCGCTATATAACGGATGTCCTGGCCAAATATTTTCATTTCGTAGCCGTATGCCCCGAGGTGGAATGCGGCCTGCCAATCCCCCGGGAAGCCATGCACCTGATCGGCGACCCGGACAGTCCCCGCCTGGTCACGGTTAAAAGCGGCATCGATCACACCAAAAAGATGCTCGATTTTTGTAACTGGAAAACCTCCCATCTGGAAACCGAAGATCTGTGCGCCTTTATCTTTAAAAAGAATTCACCCAGTTCCGGACTGTACCGGGTAAAAGTATACGGCGGTTCCGGCAGGACCCCGAGAAAGGGCCGGGGGCTTTTTGCGGCATCCGTAGTCGAAAAATTCCCGCTCCTGCCGGTGGAAGAAGAAGGTCGTCTGGAAGACCCCTCCCTGCGGGAAAACTTCATCGAAAGAGTATTCTGCTACCGGCGCTGGAAAACCTTTTTGAACAATACCCCGGATTATAAAAACCTGGTAGATTTTCATGCCGCCCATAAGCTGCAGCTGATGGCCCACAGCCCGAAACACCTCTCCCGGCTGGGCAGGCTGGTTGCCGCCGGTAAGAATATGCCCCGGGAAGAACTGCTGGAGCAGTACCAGGCCGGGCTGATGGGAGCAATGAGCCTGAAAGCGACCGTGAAAAAAAATGTTAATGTCCTGCAACACATACTGGGGCATTTTAAAAAGAAGATCAGCAAAGACGAAAAAGCAGAAATGCTGGAAGTGATTAACCGGTATGCCCGTTCAACCGTTCCCCTGGTAGTCCCCCTGACCCTGGTCAACCACTATGTGCGCAAGTACGAGCCCGCTTATCTTCAGAACCAGACCTACCTACAACCTCATCCGGCCGAGCTGATGCTGCGCAACCACATGTAAGCGGACAATGAAGGGCCCGCTGCCGCGCCCATTCGCCAACCTTCCTGTATTATGTTATGATTTAGCATGAATAAATTTACTGTGATAAACGGGTGTTTTGATATGAAAACTAAAGCTAAAAAAGGACAGGAGTTTGCATTGAATGTAAATGACTTTAAAAAAATGATTTTGGGGGCCAATCATTTCTTTGAGCGGAAAAAAGAATCGATTAATGCCCTTAATGTATTTCCGGTACCCGACGGCGATACCGGAACAAATATGAGCATGACCCTGAAAGCAGCCGTTGAAGGTTCGATGCAGTATAAGGGCCAATCAATCGGTGAACTGTCGGATATCGTGGCTTCCAACGCACTGATGGGCGCCAGGGGCAACTCCGGCGTCATTCTTTCCCAAATTCTCAGGGGGCTGGCCCGCGGCCTGCGCAATAAAGACACCATATCTCCCGCAGAGCTGAGTAAGGCTTTTCAGTACGGTGTAGTCTATGCTTACAAGGCTGTTTCGAAACCTGTCGAAGGAACAATCCTGACCGTGGCCCGGGAAATGGCCCGCGGCATCAGGAAAACCGTTGTAAAAGGGGGCAACCTTTACGACAGCATTGAGGAAGCGATTGAAAGCGGGAAAGAAGCCCTGGAGAAGACCACCGAAATGCTCCCCGCCCTCAAGAAAGCCGGTGTGGTGGATGCCGGAGGACTTGGCCTGCTGGTTTTCTTCGAAGGATGCCTCTTTGCTTTAAAAAGCTCTTTCAATGAAATAATGGCTTCAAAAGAAGAAAGAGTTCGGGAAGAAGCGCCTCCCGGCAGCGAAAGCGCTCTCCGGGGAACAGCGAAACCGCTTGATCTCGACTATCCCTACTGTACCGAAATGATCATCAAGTCGCACTCGGGACACTTCGGCAGTTTAAAAGACGACCTTGCTTCCTACGGAGATTCCCTTCTGGTGGTAACCGACAGCAGGGCGGCAAAGATCCACATTCATACAGCCTGCCCCGACCTGGTTTTACAACGCGCCCTGCAGTACGGAACCCTGCACGATATCAAAATTGAAAACATGCATGACCAGCACAAAGAAGCTTTCGCCCCAACCCCCGCCGTAGAGAACACGATCATTCTGCCCGGAGATGATCAGCAGGAAAAAGGAACAGTCGGCATTGTCACAGTATCATTTGGCAAAGGATTTCGGGAAGTTTTTCTCAGCCTGGGAGCGGACGAAGTTGTTTTCGGAGGACAGACCATGAACCCCAAAGTCGAGGACCTGCTTAAAGCCGTCGACAGCCTTACCCAGGATGCGGCCATCATACTGCCCAACAACAAGAACATCATCATGGTGGCGGAACAGGTCAAAAATTTATCCGATAAAAAAGTGGAAGTCCTTAAAACCAGGAGCTTGCCTGAGGGAATCTCCGCCCTGCTGGCCTACAGCACCACCGGCACTCTCGAAGATAACTTTGCTTCCATGCAACAAGGAGCAGGACGGGTTAAAACGGGCCTGGTCACTTTTGCCACCAGGGAGGCGTTAATCAATGAACAGGAGGTTGCACCGGGTCACTACCTGGGATTAAGCGGCGAAGACATTGTCTCCGCCGGCCCGGACCTTAACCGCACCGCCCTGGATCTGGTCCGGGTAATTATAGAACCGGAAGACGATATCATCACCGTGTTCTACGGTGAGGATGTTGAACGTGCCGAGGCTTCCAACCTGGTTTCCACCCTGGAGGATTTATACCCTGAGCTGGAAGTGGAACTGCGGTACGGGGGGCAGCCGCTGTACTATTATGTATTCTCCGTGGAATGATCCGCCTTTAAACCGCTTCTGCCTTCCGCCGCGCACTGGGGACAGTGGCCGTAAGCTTCCAGTTCATGCTCATGAATCTTAAAACGGGTCACTTTCTCTATTTCCCCGGCTATCAGGGGAAAGCTGCAGCTGCCGAACTCGATGACCTGCCCGCACCCGGTGCAGATCAGGTGATGGTGATGATTTTCAGGCCAGTTTACTTCGTAACGGACACGGCTGCCCTTTAAGCTGAGGGCACTGATTACGCCTACTTCCAAAAACAGATCAATAGTCCGATATATTGTCGCCATGCCGATGCCGGGATGTTCGGCCCGGGTGCCGTGGAAAATTTCCTGCATATCAAGGTGGCCGTTTTCCCTGAGCAAAAACCGCAGGATGGCAAGGCGAGGGCCGGTAAGCCTGCAGCCCCGGCGGCGCAGTCTTTCTTTCGCTGTTTCCAGGAATATTTCTTCAGCTTTTGATTGCAAAGCGCTCATCCCTCCATAAAAATAACGCCGGGATTTAGGCCGCCCTGCGGCGCAGTTTGGCCGGGATATAAACAGCAGCCTGAACAGCGGCAAAAATTACAGCCAGGATCAAAACAATAGCCGCTCCGGGAGGGACCGGGTAAAAGTAAGATACAAACAGACCGCCAATACTGCCGAATAAACCGATAAGCAGTGACAGGACCAGCATAAGCCGGTAATTATTACTCAGCCGGTAGGCCGCCGCCCCGGGAATAACTACCAGGGCTGCCACCAGGACCGCCCCCACCAGCTGGATGGAAACCATTACCGTCAGGCCCATCGCCGCCAACAGGCCCATGTAGAGAGGTCCAACCGGGAGTCCGGCCGCTTCGGCCATTTCCTCATCAAAACAGATCGCCAGCAGTTCTTTGAAGAAAGACACTATAAAAAGCGTAATTACCGCCAGCACCAGGCCCATTAGCCAAAGATCGCTGGAGCTGACTGCAAGAATATTGCCGAAAAGCAGGGTAAAAAGCTCCGGGTAATAACCCCTGAAAGTGCTGATCAAGGCTATCCCCAGGGCCATGCCGGAAGCATAAAATATTCCGATCACCGCGTCTTCACTGATTTTACCGATGCGGCTGATGTAGCCGGTGCTCATGGCCATACCTACGGCAAAAATACTGCCCGTAAGAACCGGATTGATGCCGCCGACCAATCCGAGAGCTATCCCCCCCAGGGCCGTATGCGAAATGCCGGCGCCTAAAAAGGAAAGCCGCTTTAAGACAATAAAAAATGAAAGCAAGGAACAAAGAGTTCCGACCAGCAAAGCGGCCATTAAAGCTCTCTGCATGAAACCGAAAGACAGTATCTCGCTCATTTACGGCACCCCGTTATTTTATCAACGTCGGCCAGGAAATCAAACTGGCAGCGGTAAGCCTCATCAAGGTGGGGGCTGCGCAAAACATCCGCGGGATGGCCGTGGATATGCATGGCCCGGTTAATACAGACCAGTTGATCGGCCGCCGGGGCCACTGAAATCAGGTCGTGCGAAACGAGGACCACAGTCAGGTCCTCTTTTAATTTCAGCTCCTGCAGAAGATCGATAAAGCTTTTTTGTGCCGGAAAATCCAGCCCTGCCGTCGGCTCATCGAGCAAAAGCAAGCTCGGTCTGCGCACCAGGGACCGGGCCAGTAAAACACGCTGTTGTTCCCCGCCGGAAAGATCCTGGAAAGGCCTGGCGGCAAAGTGCTCCATATCAACTTCGCGCAAAGCGTTGATAACTTTTTCCTGTCCGCCGGCCAAACGGCGCAGCAATGTTTGCGGGGTCAGCAGCCCGGTAGCCACCACGTCGGCCACCAAGAGGGGAAAACGCCGCTCAAAAGACTGGCGCTGGGGCATGTAACCTACCTGCGCTCTTATTTGATGTAAATTATCCCGGGAAACTCCCAGGACGGACAGCTCCCCCCGCTCAATCGGCAGCAGGCCGAGAATAGCCCGTAAAAGTGTAGTTTTGCCGGCACCGTTGGGGCCAATTATACCGGTCAGTTCGCCGGTTTTCACCTCAAAGGTAATTCCTTCAAGGACCTCCCGGTTTCCCAGCTTAACTGCCAGGCTTTCCACCCTGATTGGGGCAATCAACTGTCACGCCTCCCTATCCCCTGGATTCATCACTCCAGGGCTTTTTGAAAAATCTCCAGGTTATACCGCATCAACGCTAAATACGAGTCCCGGCCGGAAATGTTTTCCCCGCCGATGGGATCGAGCACCAGTACTTTACTGCCGCTTTCTTCAGCCACCCTTTCGGCCAGGTCGGGGGAAAACTGGGGTTCGGTGAATATGGCGCCGATGTTTTCCTCTTCAACCAGGCCGCTTAACTCTGCTATCCAGCCGGCGGAGGGCTCCTGACCGGGGAATTCGGCTATAACGGCAACTTCCTGCAAACCGTATCGCCGGGCAAAGTACTGCCAGGCGGAATGAAATGCGATAAACCTATCCCGGGAAAAAGCAGCCGCCGTCTGCCTTATTTCTTTGTCCAGAGCGGAAAGCTCCCCCCTATACTGCTCCAGGTTGTTGTCGAAATAATCCTCTTCGCCCGGTGCCATGGTGACCAGCTTTTCATGGACAGCCGGGCAAACAAATTCACGCACCAGGACCGGATCAAGCCAAAAGTGGGGATCGAC
The DNA here is from genome assembly GCA_003551865.1 of Syntrophomonadaceae bacterium. Next base: position 12,054 of record PUNU01000120.1, on the reverse strand, counting down.
CGGCCCGTGATCATGGTCATGTGCTTGACAGTCATGGCCGTTGTGGCCATTTATTTCTTCGCCTTCTTCGACCAGGGGACGGTGGGGAGCCGCTTCAATCAAATCGACCTCTTTAGAGAGATCGAGCATGACCGGCCCGGGTTCCGCCGCCTCGGCCAGTTTCACGGCCCAATCGTCCAAACCTGCGCCGATGTAAATAAAAAGGTCGGCTTCATCTATCAGCCTGGCCTGCTCCACTGTCGGCTCATGAGTATGGGGGCTGGCCCCGGCAGGTAAAAGGTGCCGTGCATTAACCATATCACCGCCGAGTTGACCGGCAATGTCGGCCAGGGGATAGATCGTGGTTACAACATTAATTTCCGAGTCGCCCCCTGCGGGGTCACTTCCGGGAGCTGCACAGGCAAGAAAAATAAACGGAATTAACAGGCATAATGAAAGCACAAGCACTTTACGCATCCCCGTTATCCCTCCCAATTGGTTTTAATACTACAGCGCAATATCCGGGAATTGGCGGTACCATGGGGAAAGTTCGAGCGTCCCTGAGCGCAGCGAAAGCCGAAGGAAAAACGATGGAACCGGCCCCTATGGCATAGCGGGCAATGATGTAGTCTAAAGTTGCGCTGTAGTGTTAATTGATTACGGTAATCAATTGTGCGTCCGTTTTTAGCTGCTCCTGCTTTTTGACTTTTCTTATTGATAAAAGTTTTCAATTAGTGCTCTTATTATAACATACTACCTGCACTAAGATGCAATTATTGTGAACACAAAAACCGATATTCGGTTAAAAATATCTTTACTTAAAACCGCTGCTGTTATATTATTACAGTAAATTGATGATCCAGGAGAGGAATGGAGGATTTAGTTTATGCCTGAAAGGCCCCAAGTAAAACCGGCCCGGCCTTTTTTTTCTTCCGGCCCCTGCGCCAAGCGTCCCGGTTACAAGCTGGAAGCTCTAAAAGATGCTCCCCTCGGACGCTCTCACCGCAGCAGCGTCGGTAAAGCCCGCTTAAAAGAAGCCATAGTTAAGACCAGGGAAATCCTCAACCTTCCCGCAGATTACCTGCTGGGCATTGTTCCGGCTTCGGATACAGGAGCCTTCGAAATGGCCATGTGGAACCTGCTGGGCGAAAAGGGAGTCGATGCAGTTTACTACGAATCTTTCGGCAAAACCTGGGCCGATGACATCCGGGAACAGCTTATGATCCCCGATGCAAATATTATTTCCGCCGATTACGGATACCTGCCCGACCTGGACCGGATCAACTTCAAAAATGATGTCGTACTTACCTGGAACGGCACCACCAGCGGGGTAAAAATACCGGACGGCACTTTTATCCCCGCCAATCGTGAAGGGCTTGTTCTTTGCGACGCCACATCGGCAGTCTTCGCCATGGAAATGCCCTGGAACAAGCTTGATGCGATCACTTTTTCCTGGCAAAAAGTCCTGGGCGGCGAAGCTGGCCAGGGCATGCTGGTCCTTTCACCCCGCGCGGTGGAACGTATTGAAAGCTACAGCCCGCCCCGGCCCTTGCCGAAAATTTTCCGTCTAAAAAAAGGAAACAGGCTCATGGACGATATCTTCCAGGGCTCGACGATCAATACCCCTTCGATGCTCTGTGTCGAAGACTACCTTGACACCCTGGCGTGGGCCGAAGAAATCGGCGGTTTGCCCGCCTTAATCAGGCGCAGTGAAGAAAACCTGCAGGTAATAGAAGGTTTTGTGAAAGATCACGAGTGGCTGGATTTTCTGGCCGTTGATCCAAAAACCCGTTCCAACACCAGTGTCTGTTTGACTTTAGAGCTGGAAGCCGAACTGGTCGATCAGCTGGTCAAACTGCTGGAAGCCGAAGCGGTGGCCTACGATATCACTTCTTACCGGGAAGCCCCGAAGGGCCTGCGGTTTTGGTGCGGAGCGACAGTGGAAAAAGAAGACCTGTCCCTGGCCATGCATTGGCTTGACTGGGCCTATCACGAAATTACCGGTTAAAGCGGCGGCCTGCGGTAACCGTTTAGCCCTAATGCCCGGTCGGCTGATAGGGAAGGGCGTGTCAACCCCTGGTTTGCATCCGTGGTTTCCCGCCTTCCCAAATCTACAGCTATTATTTTTCGGCCTCTCCGCTTTTTATAAGCTTAAGCTGTGACCGGCAGATGCCCCGGCGCTCCATGTAAAGCGCGCCGTAGGCCGGCCCACCCCCGCGGGTTACGGTATGAGGGCCTGAGCCGCGGCGGTGAAAAAACATTTCGCCGGTTACAGGCATACTGATTTGCATCTTCGGTCCGTTCCCGGGACAATAACCCTTAAGCTTGTGAGGCGGAGAAGCTTCTCTCGCCTCCTGAGGTTAAACCCCAAGTTTTCCAACTCTCGCCGGGCCGGCACTTCCATTATGCCTGGTATAGAAGCTGACACGGTGTACCTGCCAAGCCATCATTCATCAATTTTTTTAAGGATCAGCTCGTTGACCAGCTGGGGATTGGCCTTGCCTTTTGTCGCCTTCATTACCTGCCCGACGAGATGGCCCAGGGCTTTGGTTTTACCACCGCGGTAGCTTTCCACGCTGTCCGGATTTTCGCTGATTACCTGCTCCACGATCTCTTCCAGTTCGGATTGATCGGAGATCTGCGTCAGGCCTTCTTCTTCCACTACCTGCCGCGGCGGTTTACCGCTGTCAAATGCTTTTTCCAGGACTTCTTTGGCTATCTTGCCGCTGATCAGCTGTTCATCTATCATTTTTAGCAGCTCGGCCATATCCTTGGGCTTAAATGAGCACCGGTCGGCTTCCAACCCGGCCTCATTTAACAAGGCCGAAAATTCACCCATAACCCAGTTGCTGACCACCTTGGGGTTGTTGTAAAGCTCCAGGCAGGATTCAAAATAATCGGCCATGCACTTTGAAGCAGTCAGCACCCCGGCGTCGTACCGGGGAATGCCGTAATCATCAACAAAACGGGCCGCTTTTTCTTCGGCCATCTCAGGGAGATCGGCGCGGAGCTTTTCCACTTCTTCAGCCGTAAGTTCAACCAGGGGCAGTTCGGGATCGGTAAAACAGCGATAGTCGTGCGCTTCCAGTTTACCGCGCATTACTACTGTTTCCTGCCTGCTTTCCTCCCAGCGCAGGGTCTGAGTTATTACTTCTTCGCCCCTGTTCAGGATTTCTTCCTGCCTCTTGATCTCGTGTTCCAGCGATTTTTCCACTGCCTTAAAAGAATTCATGTTTTTTAGCTCGGTCTTGCTGCCAAAAGTTTCACTCCCCCTGGGCCGCAGTGATATATTGGCGTCACAGCGCAGGCTGCCTTCTTCCATCTTGCAGTCGGAAACACCGGCATACTGTAAAACACTTTTAAGCTTTTCGAGGTAGCGCCGCGCTTCTCCGGGCGAACGCAGATCCGGTTCACTGACAATTTCAATTAGCGGCACTCCGGCCCGGTTATAATCGACCATCGAGTAATCACCGGAAGCGGAATGAACAAGTTTACCGGCGTCTTCTTCCATGTGCACCCGCCCGACGCCCACTTTTTTAATTTCTCCGCTGTCATCTTCGATATCCAGGAAGCCGTTGCTGCCCAGGGGCACGTAATACTGTGAAATCTGGTAGCCCTTGGGAATATCTGGATAGAAGTAGTTTTTGCGGTCAAAATAGCTGAGCAGGGCAATCTCACAGTTCAGGGCCAGAGCAGCGGTCAGGGATTGGCTTAAGGCAAAGCCGTTCAGCCTGGGCATGGTTCCCGGAAATCCCAGGCACACCGGACAGGTATTGACATTCGGTTCGGGGACAAACCGGTTGGGACAGGAGCAAAACAGCTTGCTCTCCGTGAACAGCTCTACATGTACTTCCAGGCCGATTATTACTTCATGTTCCATCTATACCTTCCTCCCTTAGCAGGCCCCGCCCGACGGATACTGGATTTCCGGCACAATTTTCGTACCGGCCTCGATTAACCGTTCTTCGCTGAAAGACCGCCCGATCAGCTGAAAACCGATCGGGATATTTTCAACCTGCCCGGCAGGCAGGCAGAGAGCGGGCAGGCCGGCCATGCTCACCGGAGCAGAAAAGATATCTTTTTCGTATAAATTCAAGAAATCGCCGTCTTCATCTGCGCGGCCGGGCCTTTCATGAACCGCCGGAAGGAGCAGGTAATCACACTGTTCGAAAACGGCGGCAAACTCCTGCCTGACCAGGCTCCACACCTTGAGCGCCTGTCGGTAATAGGTTTCAAAACTGCCCTTGCTCAGTAAATAAGTGCCAAAAACACTGCGCCGGCGGGCCTCGCGGCCAAAAGTGCCGCCCCGTGTTTTAAAATACAGTTCGTCCAAATTATCGGCATGGGCGGCTTCACCAAAGCGGATACCGTCAAATCTTGAGAGGTTGGATGAAGACTCGGCGTAAGCGATAATATAATAGGCCCGCAGGGCTTCAGACAGCAGGGACAGCTCCAGTTCTTCGACCTCGAAACCCTCCCCGGCAAATTTCCCGCGTATTTGCTCAAAAATTTCCTGCCGGCCGGCATCGAGCATGTCGATAACCGAAGCGGGATACCCCAGGGTGGGGCTCCCTTCATTTTGAGGAGCAACCGGGCTGGAGGAATAATCCCTGTAAACCGCAGTGGAAGCATCGCGCTCATCAAAACCGGTTATAAGCGAAAGCGCGGTCCGGAGGTCTTCTCCTGAAACAGCAGCAATCCCCACCTGGCCGAAAGAACTGCTGAAAAAGTTCAGGCCGAAGCGCGATACCCGACCTGTTGTCGGGCGCAGGCCGAATACTCCGCAGTGCGAAGCCCCATGGCGCAGGGCTCCTCCGCTGTCGCTTTCCAGGGCCAGCAGGCATTGGCCCGCAGCCAGGGCGGCGGATCCGGCACTGCCGGCCAAAAGATCTAAAGACCAGGGATTACGGGCCGGTCCTTCATGAGAGGTGGCGGTGGTCGAACCCATGCTCATATCGTCGAGGTTGGTCTTTCCGATTACCACCGCCCCGGCGTCCAGCAGCTTCTCCACCGCGGATGCATTATGAGGAGAATAATATTTTTTAAATGAGGGCGAGCCAAAACTGGTCGGCAGTGTGCTGCAGCTAAAATCATCCTTAACCGCCAGGGGCACCCCGGCCAGGGGCAGTTTCTTACCGCTTTTTACTTTTTCGTCGACGGCGGCGGCCTGCTCCAGTGCTTCACTACCGGCAATATTTATAAATGTATTCAGCTTATCGTTTAAAGCGGCGCAGTGCTCAAGGGTCTCTTCGATCAGCCGCCGGGCGGATAGCTCTCCCCGGCTTACTGCTTCCGCCGTCCGGCAGGCGTTCATCTTTTTCAGATCCACGACAATCCTCCTAATAAATTACTCCATAATCGGGGGAACCTTGTAAAACCCTTCTTCGAAGTTTGAAGCCGCTTTGTGGATTTTCGCCGTTTCTCCCGGCTCGGCTCGATCTTCGCTCAGCACATTTAGCGCTCCGTGGCCGAGCAGGACCGGCTCCACAGAGCCGGTTTCGACTGCCAGCAAAGGTTCCAACCACTTCAAAAATCTTTCCAGCTCTCCATTCAGCTCTTCCCGTTCCCGGGAATTCACCTCGATCTTGATCGTCCGGATTGCCTTTTCCAGATCGGCCTTAACTTCATCCATCACACTCACCCGCTTTTCCAGTCAATTTTTAAAAACCGGCCTGGCCCCGGCAGCCAGTTATTCTACTTCTTAATACATTAGCGAAACAGCGAAATTGTCCACTCTAACATAACATCTCGTTCACATTCTACACCGTCGGCGGTATTTCCTGGACATACTGATATACCAGGAAGGCGATAATATAGCAGTAGATGGCAAAATACAGCAGGCGCCCTTTTTTAAGAAAATCGATCAGCCAGACAATCCCGATCAATGAAAAAATAAAAGAGGCTATAAAAGACACAACCAGGGGCCAGATGCCGATAGCTTCCCAGGTTGCAGCTGAAACCTCATCCAATGCCAGCACTGTCGAGCCCAGGATGGCGGGGATAACCAGTAAAAATGAATAGCGCACAGCCGTGTCGCGATCCAGGCCCATCCACAGCGCGGCAATTACCGTGGAACCGGAACGGGAAATGCCGGGCAAAACGGCGATAGCCTGCCCAAGACCTACAACAATGGAATCTAAAAAGGTCATCTGGCCTTCCCTGCGGCTTCCGTATTCTTTGAAGCGTTCAATAAAAATTAAGGCGGTACCGGTTATGACCAGGGCCCCGGCCAAAAACGGGGGAGTTTTCATTACATCGGCAACCAAACCTTTGAGCAGTAATCCTAAACTGCCGGTAATAACGGTGGCCACTATAATGTAAAGGCCAAAGAAAAAGTGAACCCTGTTTTCGGCGCTTTTCACCCGGAAATAAAGGAAAAACCCCTTTATAACAGCCCCCAATTCCCGGCGGAAATAAAGAATCACAGCAAAAGCCGAAGCAATATGCAAGTATATTTCATAAGCAAGCCCCGGGAAGTGATAGCCTAATAAAAGCTCGGTAATAACTATATGGGCCGTGCTCGATATCGGTAAAAACTCGGTAATACCCTGAACAATGCCAAATATTATCGCTTCGATTATATGCATGTCTGAGAACCCTTGCTTCTTCTATTTGTATGCCGAAAGGCCGGGAACAGGACCCTGTTCCCGTAAAAGGGATTCCGGTTAATCGGCAAAAACTTTTTCCATTACTCTTTCGTGGACATCCAAAGCTCCGCTGCTGTAAAGGACAAAACGAATTAGTTTTACTTCATTCAACTCGGGTATTTTTTCTTTAATTGTCCGGAAAGCCACTTCTGCCGCGCCTTCCATTGGATAACCAAAGGCGCCGGTAGACAAAGACGGAAAGGCGATTGAATCGATTTTATTTTCTTCGGCCAGCCGCAGGGCATTGCGGTAACAATCAGCCAACAGCTTATCCTCCGGCCTGTCTTTGCCGTAAACAGGCCCCAGGCAGTGAATAACATGCCGGTTGGGCAAATTATGTCCGCCGGTTATCACCGCTTCGCCCGGTTTAATCGGCGCCAGGGGCCGGCATTCTTCTTCCAGGCCGGGGCCGGCAGCCTTGTGCAGTGCACCTGCCACCCCGCCGCCAATCCGCAGCTGGGCGTTGGCGGCGTTAACGACAGCGGTTATATCATTTTGCCCGGCAATATTACCGCTGATGCACTCTACCGTCACTCCATCGTGAACCATTTTCATCGTGAACGATACCTCCTCTTTTCTATAATTGATTGGGCGGATGAGTTTGCCAATTATTGTCCCGCTTCCTATTATGACAAAAAGCCCCCTGATAATCAAACAACCCGGCAAAATAAACGATAAACGGGACTGTGCACACTAACCGCTCAGGCGGCCAGGACAAAGCCCCGTTATCAAATGCCATTAAAAACTGCCGGCTGTGGTTCAGCCTTCCAGGAACTCAGCATACTGCCCGGGTTTAAAACCAACCACAAGCTTTTTCCCATCGCTCAGCAGTGGCCGGCGCATGATTTTGGGTTTTTCACCGACCAGGCGAACAGCATCCGGATCTGAAATGCTGTTCATGTCCAATTTCAAATCTCGCAACCCCTTGCTGCCCGGGTTCAACAGATCTTTGACCGTAAACCCGCCCTGTTCTGCCAGGTCTTTTAATTCACCGGCCTGCAGGGGGTTTTTGAGAATATCACGGTATTCAAACTCAACACCATTATCCGAAAGCCACGCTTTCGCCTTGCGACAGGTCGTTCAGGTCGGAAAACAATAAAACCTGAGCATCCGTGTAATCTCCTTATCTGAAGTTATGCCCTGTCAACTTAAAGAACTTCCCCTAAATACATAAGCCTGGAGCAGACCATCGCCTGCATAAAGGGGGGTATCACTATTCGCCGACTTTCCACACTTCCCAGACCTTGCCCACGAGTTCTGGGCCGGGCTTGAGGGTTTTCTTACCCGGCTGCCAGCCGGCCGGAGTCGGTTCGCCGGTCTTACGGACATGCTGGAAGGCCTGCACCTGGCGGACCAGTTCGGCAAAGTTGCGTCCTACCGGCGGTGTCAGCACTTCCATGGCTTGAATTTTTCCGTCGGGGTCAATTAAGAAACGGCCCCTGACATTTACTCCACCCTCTTCATCGTAAACGCCATAAAGGCTGCCAATGCGCCCCCCCGTGTCGGAAAGCATCGGAAAAGGCACTCCTCCATCAACCATCTTGGAAAGCTCTGTTTCCTGCCAGATTTTATGGGTAAACTGGCTGTCAACACTGCAGGAGAGCACTTCTACCCCGAGATCCTGCAACTCCTTGTATTTGGCGGCAACTGACGCCAACTCGGTCGGTCAGACAAAGGTAAAGTCGCCGGGATAAAAACAAAGTACCACCCATTTGCCCGCGTAATCAGACAACTTGATCTTTTTGAATCCGCCGTCTACATAAGCATTTGCTTCAAAATCAGGTGCTTTTTGGTTTACTGTAAGACACATAATCAAACCTCCTTATAAAGAATTAAGATTAATGCTATTTTATTTATTCAAGATCTTAATAATTATTCCTGCCAGCATAATAGATATTTATCAGAAACTCCCGCCTCAACACTTGACCACAACTATCAATATCCCCCTGCTGAGCCGGGAGAAAAAAAGAAATATTATCGACCTGCATCTGGAGGCACCGATGAGGTAATTTGTCCCGGAAAAGAACAGCACCTCTTCAAAAAAAATTTGGGGACACGTTAAAAACGCGTCCCCCACAGGAGGAAAGTTCTAAGTTGCAGGACAATTAATAAGCATTTATGTTCAACTGCCGCTTGTTATAGCGGAGAAATTTTATCACCTTTGAGATCAGTAAACATATACACCGCGGTTTAAAGCGTCACGAATCGCTGAAATGACTTTGTTTGCCCGGATTGTTGCTCCGGAAAAACCATCAACATCATCAACAAATTGACCCGGATCATATAAAGCATTTAGCTGGTGCCTGATATCCCTGCCTTCCAGATGTTCCAAGATCTGCTCATGCTGTTCCAACAAAGCTTCAGTTGCTTGATCTTCAGGTTCCAGGTAATCAATACCCCTGTGGCTCAACCGCCTGTAACCGATTGATTGAACGATATTATCTTCCAAAGTAAACTGTATGTTTACCTGGACGTCATCTCTGTCGACAAATACCCCCCGGTAAGTGCCATCTTCGTAACCTTCAACTGCCCGGCCCTCTCCATCAGCCGGAGGGGCAGCCTGAAACATACTGTAGCCGACCAAAACTAACACTGCCAGGAGGAGCACAGCAGTCGAAATCAAAAATACAAGCGGTGCCGGCATTTTAATTGATGACTTTCTCATTTTTTAGCACTCCTTAATCACTAGAATTAATTTAAAACATTGATCTGCTTTAGTAAAAGAAATAATTTAAAAATCATTTTTTCTCTTTTTATTTTCTTAAAAGACATCTAAAGCTTTCTGCTTTTCAGCCAGATCCGCCAGGGTTATTTTACCAAGCTCGTTATGTATTGCATCCTTCAGCCCCACCCAGGCATCCCGGACTGCACAAACTTCAGAACGATCACAAAGGTCCGGATCATCTGCACAGCTTACCGGTGTTACAGAACCCTCAACACACTGTACAATTTCCAAAAGAGTGATTTTTTCCGGGGCTTTTACCAGGAGGTAGCCTCCTTGGCTGCCTTTCTGAGTTCGCACATACCCGCCTGCACGCAGTGGAAACATTACCTGCTCCAGGTACTTCAGGGAAATATTCTGATTTGCGGCTATGTCCCTTAATTTCACAGGCCCCTGACCGCTGCTTTTGGCGAGCTCGACCAAAGCCCTGGCAGCATAACGAGCTTTTGTAGAAAGCTGCATCGCTTTGTTATCCCTCCGTAAAGTTAATACTACCAATGCAATCGATTTTCTTATATTCTATTAAATTTAAATTCCGATGTCAACACAGAAACATGAAACATTGTGAAACATTGGGGACGGTTCTTTTTGTTTCAAGAAGCATCAAAACACCAGGGATGGCACCTTATGTTTCATATTTTTTCATTATATCAACAATAATTCTTGCGTATATTTTTTTATCGATTATAATTTTATCTGTGTTTTATATTCCTCCCGAGGTGATACAGAAAATGCCGAGACATTCACGCAAGGAAAGCTCAACCGGTTATTACCATGTGATGCTACGCGGAATTAATCAAGAATTTCTTTTCTCGAAGGAAGCAAACAAGAAGCGCCTGCTGAACCTTATTAAAGAGCAACAAACAGCAGGTCTTTTTGAGCTTGGAGCCTGGTGCATTATGGACAACCATGCCCACATGCTTTTGTGTGCTGAAATCAATATGTTGTCAAAAGCAATAAAGATTATTAATTTAAAATATGCTTCGTATTACAACCTAAATCAAAATAGAACAGGACCGGTTTTTGGTGATCGTTTCCGAAGTGAAACCATAGAAAATGATCGTTACCTTTTGGGGGTTGTCCGCTACATTCATAATAACCCGGTTAAAGCTGGACTGGTTAAATCTCCCACAGAACACAAATGGAATAGCTACAAGGAATATCTATATACCCCCCGATACATTAGCAGCAAACAGAAAAACTATTTATTAAGCATTTTTGGTTACGGACTCCAAGATTTCAGCAAGTTTCATGCACAGGATGACGACTTAGTCTACATTGATACAAGCGAAAGTGAAACCAGCAGGAGAGAAGAACTTGCCATAAAAATTATTAACTCAATATGCGAAAAACATGGTATCGCCAATAAAGAAAGTATTCAAGCCAACCCACACCTGTTTGCATTTGTTTGTAAAAAGTTAGTGCGGGAAATTAGACTGCCCTTGCGCAGAACAGCAAAGCATTTAGAAACCAATCTTAGCAAAATTTCACGAACCCTGCAGGAAAAATGAAACAAAAAGAACCGTCCCCAATGTTTCAAAAGAACCGTCCCCAATGTTTCCTCCTTTCCCAGAGCTTCAAAGGTTCACTTCAAGAATTTAATCGTGTTTTTCACGTAATCCAAATATTCCTCAATTTCGGCCGCTTTTTGCTCTTCGTTCCAGCCGTAAATCGAAGCCATGATTTCCGCAGCTTTTAACGCCAGTTCCGGCTGCTTATAGTGCCAGATCGTCCACTGCGCTTCGGTTCTTCTGCACAGAACATCGATCAGTTTAGGAGCATTTTCGTACTCCATTATGTAACGCACTTCGGCTTCACAGTAAGGATATCCCTCGAGCAGTGGCCTGCCCGACTCCAAATCCTGCTTGATTGCTTCCAAAATCTTAAGCCCGCCCCTGCCATACTGCAGGTAGAAGTGAGCAATTTGATCCGGGGAAACGTATTTTTCCAGCTCTTTTTCAAAAACCTCACCGTAAAACTCTTCTCTTTTCTGGCCGATTGCAAAGGGCTGTTTGGAAAAACCCCGCCTGTTGTGTTCCAGCTTTTCAAATTTATCAAGATACTCATGCTCCACCAGGTAGAAGATCAAATCCTCGGCCATCCGGCGGTGGGTCGTTGATTTGCCTCCGCCAATGGCCACTATTCCGTCCCCGGTCTGAAAAATTTCATGATGGCGCGATACGTCGGATTCACTGCCGGCTCCTTCCTGCCTGATCAAGGGCCTGATCCCCGCATAGGTGCCGATTATGTCGTCATAGGTAAGCATGGCACGGGGAAACATCCTGTTTACCGTCCGCAACAGGTAGTCACAATCTTCTTTGTTGCACCAGGGCTCATCGAGGTTTTTTGATTCCCGGTAATATTCGGTATCGGTTGTCCCGATAATCGACACCGCCCCTTTCCTGAGTACGAAGAAAAACCTGCCGTCATCTAACGAAATAAGGCTAAAGGCATTTCTGTTCCCCAGCCTCTCACCGGGCACCACTATATGAACACCCTTGGTCGGGTAAATTCGCGCCTGATCATATTCTGCAGGTTCCAAGACCCGGTCAGTCCAGATGCCGGCGGCCGAAACCACGCCCTTCCCTTTTACTTCGAAATTTTTCCCGGTGAACACATCTTTTGCCTTGACTCCCTTCACCCGGCTGGCTGAATCCTTAATATAGTCCTCCACCCGCGCGTAATTAAGAGCGGCGGAATCTGCAT
>PUNU01000249.1 GCA_003551865.1 Syntrophomonadaceae bacterium | reverse complement strand
GAGGTTCACGTCCGGTTCTGGGAGGGCGTGGGGGTGAAATTCCCCCGCGCTACTCGACCCATCGTTTTCCCTTCGGCCTTCGCTGCGCTCAGGAACGCTCGAACCGTCCCCATGGCACAGCTTTTCACTCAACAAGGACAATAGGCTGAGTAGTTACAAATAAACTATGGTTTTAGCTGCCCGGTCTCCGGGCAGCTAATTTTTTAGCTATTAAAGGACAATGAAACATTTGCCAGTATAATCACGCATAGCTTAGTTTGTCGCCTTATTTACCTTTTCATATTCCCTGTCGATGTGCTATAATAATTCCTACAAGGTAGTGATACAGTACAGTAGCACGAAGAAACAGATTAAGTCGCTATACAAAGCCAGGGTACAACGAGATTTACAGCCAAATGGGGGCGTAGCTCAGGGGGAGAGCGCTTGACTCACATTCAAGAGGCCGGAGGTTCGAAACCTCCCGCTCCCACCATCACTTTAAGGAAGAAACCCGCCGGCAAAGGGTCGGTTGGGTTTTTTCTATCATAATTTCGTTTGGCCCAGATAGAAATTAAACCGGCGGCCCGAAAAAGTAATATAATTAAGCGGAAACAGGCCCCGGAAAGCCCTGCTCGTTCGGCTGGTCGGCAAACCCCTGACTTTTTAACGCTATTTTGCTGGAAATAAACATCGACGAAAACGAATGAGAGGCCATCTGGTTGAGGGACAAAGGTTTTTTAATAGCTGTGTAGAATTAATTTTTATGATTTATTGATTTTGTTGGAATAAATGAGGAGGTTGGATCCGCTTTGCCCGAGGGCTTTATTATTCTCGCCATAATTTTATTTGTGGTTAACCTGGCCCTGATCGCTTATGCGATCATGGATTTGATGCAGAGAAAAAATGTTAAATATCTGCCGAAAATAGGCTGGATCATCTTTATTGCCTTCGTCTTCCTTGGTTCAATTATTTATCTCCTGGTCGGCCGGGGAAAAGATACGAAGCTTGAAACGACCAGGAAATAAACGCACCGGTAAAAAACTTTACGACAGGCTTTCGGTTGTTTGGCCGGTGTCTTTGTGTTCGAAGGTTGGAACCGGGGCGAAGCGGTTGGTGCCCCATACCCCGATTAAAATGGCGGCAGTACCGATCAGATGGTACCAGTAGACGGTTTCCCCGCGGAAAACCACTCCGGCAGCAATGGCTATTACGGTGACCATATTGGCAAAGATGGAGCCCTGGGTAGCAGTTACCCTGCTCAGGACGAAGTTGTACATAAAGAAGGCGGCAACTGAAGAAAGGGCCCCCAGGTAAACAATGGCCGTCCAGTGTTCGGCCAGGGGAGCCAAATAGGCATCCGCTTCTCCGGCTGTTATATGCTGAAGCAAAGCTATGGCGTTAAAAACTACGGCGCCGACAACCATCATCACCCAGGTGGTGCGCAGGGGAGGGTGGTTGAGTGAGGCCTTGCGGGAAGCGATGTTGTAACTGGCCGCAGCGATGACGGCACCAAGCAGGAAGACGGTGCCCAGGGGGTTGACCCCGGCGATTGAACGGGTATCCATAAATATAATGAAGATAACACCGCCTACCGAGGCGATGATAAACAGCAGCTGCAGCCGGGTGGGGTGCTCCCGCAGGGTGAAAACGGCGAAGATAGCGACGAAAATAGGGATGGTGGCGATCATCATTCCAGAGTAAGAAGCGGAAGTTAACAGGATGCCGGTTGTTTCTGCGGAAAAATAAATGATTGGCAGGAATAAACACAGCGGCAAAAGGCTAATATAGTCGGATAACCGGACCTTGATATTGACTATGCCCGCAATCCTGAGCAGGCCCATGGTCGCAGCCGCAGTGGCAAACCTGAGGCCAAGCAAGTGAAAGGGAGCCAGGTAATCGAGGGCTCCCCGGGTAAACATAAATGAAAATCCCCAGGTCAGGGCAACTCCTATTCCGGCCAGGTAAGGCAAATAACTCTGCAAGGCAATCAACTCTTTTTGGTAGACTATGCCCTAATATACAATAAATTTTTCTTTTAGAAAAGGGCGGCAGCCGGTTTTCTTTTGCGATTGGCTACTTGATCATTTATCAAAAAACGGGATAATATAAACTCAGGCAAATAAGCGAACATAAAGCGGGCTTTTTTAACAGGTTCTATTACCTTCCGCCGGCTTCAAAACTTAAAGAGGGGGGCTTACCGTGGATGGATTCAAAAAAATATTATTCCCTTTGTTGACGGCCCTGCTTTTATTACCCGTGGTTGGTGGCTGCGCGCGAACCGAGGTAACGGAAGAATTTTTTCAGTCATACCGGGTTAGATCAGGAACCGTTCTGGAAATATATAATCCAAACGGTGAAGTCACTGTAAGTGGTTGGGACAACGAAGAAGTGGAAATTTCCGCTCTTAAATCGAGCTATCATGGCCGGGAAGCGCTTGACGAAGTGGATATTTATATCGATATTGCCGAAACAATGAGCATCAAGACGGACCATCCCGACAACGACAGGCAGGTAACGGTCAGCTATGAGATCAAAGTGCCCGAAGATCTCATGGTGGGGATGATTGAATGTACAAACGGTGATATCGAGCTGCAGGGTGTTGGCGGAAACCCCGTGCTTTCGACATCGAACGGAGCTATAAGAGCCCATGATGTCAACGGTATTGTTACCGCCCTCAGCAGCAACGGGGATCTTACAGTTACCGGGGCCAGGAGCCTGGGAGGCTTAAGAACCTCAAACGGCGACATAGAGGCCGATCTTTTCTCCCTGCACGAAGACCTGGAAATCAGAACAAGTAACGGATCCATAAAATTGTTTGTCGATCCGGCACTGAGTGCCGATATCGAGGCGGAAACTTCGAACGGCACTATCGCCCTGGGCAACCTGGAAATCGAAACAACCCTGCTGGAACAAACAGCTCTTCGCGGATCGATGAACGAAGGCGGGCACAAAATCAACCTGGTCACATCAAACGGGTCTATTGAACTGGACCGGTCAAGATAACTTGAGTAATGAAGGTAACAGAGCGGTTATGTCGAAGAGAGTCTTTCCAGAAAATTATTGCCGGCTTATGATAATCCCGGGTTTTAAGAAAATGGTCCGGTATTTTAGGGAGATGAGATAAATTGCCAATGAAATGGTTGTCTCCACTGCCGGTTGTTCTAACTGTTTTACTGGTTTTGTTTGCAGGTTCCGCCTGTGTGCCCGATCCCGTCATTGATGAAGATCCCGACGTTGATGTTATTGATATGGAAGAGGAGCCGGAGGTAGAAGCGGTTGTCGAAGAAACTGAAACCGAAGAGCAATTTCCCGCTTCCACCTACTTTTGGCCCTGGGTCAGCCACGGCCAGCTTGTTTTGTCCAGTGGTGAAGTGATAATCGGTCCGAACCTTTTTGAGTCCGACCTGGGGGTTATTGCCGAGTTTACCAGGGATCACAGCTACAGCGGCGAGCTCTACTGGCTGGGTGAGAAGTCGGATGTATTTGAACTGGAATGGGCCACGCTAACTTTTGATGTTGAGTATTATGAACAAGGCGAGTGGGAGTACGATATCGATTTTGTATTTGATATTGACGATCTCCAACCCCGGGCGTCGGCTGAAGGGGTGCAAGAATTTGATCTGGACCTTGTGGAGGAACAGGATGGTTTTAAAGTGACAATAAGCAGGGTGCGGCTTGGCAAAAACCGGGAAAGCAGTTTCGGTGAAGAACCGATCGATTATGTAGCCCTGGATATAGAAATGAAGGCAGTAGAAAAACCCTAAAGAAAGCGTGGTGCCAAATTGAATAAAATCGACGATCTTTCCGTGAATGCTATCCGCTTCCTGGCTGTTGATGCCGTTGAGCGTGCCTCTTCCGGACATCCGGGCCTGCCCATGGGCGGAGCGGCCGCTGCCTATACTCTATGGACCCGGTTTTTGAAGCACAGCCCCGATTATCCGGACTGGCCTAACCGGGATCGATTTGTGCTTTCAGCCGGCCACGGGTCAATGCTTTTATATGCCCTGCTGCACCTGTTTGGTTACAACCTGTCCCTGGAGGAAATAAAAAATTTTCGCCAGTGGGGCAGCAAAACGCCCGGGCACCCCGAGTTTGGGCATACACCGGGGGTGGAAACAACCACCGGCCCCCTGGGCCAGGGCTTTGGCAATGCCGTTGGCATGGCCATAGCGGAAAGGCGGCTGGCCGCCGAATTTAACCGCCAGGGTTTTCCCCTGGTCGATCACTACACCTATGTCTTTTCCAGCGACGGGTGCATGATGGAAGGGATCACTTCCGAAGCCGCCTCCCTGGCCGGCCATCTTAAGCTCGAAAAATTGATCTGCTTTTACGATGACAATAAAATTACCATTGATGGCAGCACCGATCTTGCTTTTTCCGAGGATGTAGGCCGCCGCTTCGAAGCTTACGGCTGGCAGGTGCTTAAAGTATCCGACGGCAACCGGATTGAACTTTTGGAGGAAGCAATTGCCGAAGCCAGGGAAGAAGCAAATCGGCCCAGCCTGATTATTATCAGCACTAAAATTGGCTATGGCTCGCCAAACAGGCAGGGCACAGCGGAAGCACACGGCGCCCCTCTCGGCGAAGAGGAAGTTGCTCTAACCAAGAAGAACCTGGGCTGGCCTCTCGAGCCGGATTTTTATGTGCCTGCTGAAGTGTATGAGCACTTTGCCGGTCTCAAAGAGACGCTCACCGCCAGAAAAAGTGAATGGGACGCGCTTTTTGAGGATTATCGCCGAGAATATCCGGATCTGGCGGAACAGTGGAACGCCTGGTTTTCCGGGCGGGTCCCGGAGAATCTGGCCAAAGACTCCCGACTGTGGGATTTCGGCGATAAAGCGGACGCGACCCGCTCTTCCTCGGGTAAAGTACTGCAGGTGATTTCCGAGTACCTGCCCAATATGATCGGCGGCTCCGCCGATCTTAATGCTTCGACTAAAACTTATCTTAAAGAGCGGGGCGATTTCCAGGTCGACAATCCGTCCGGCAGTAACATCCACTTCGGCATCCGCGAACACGCCATGGCTGCCTGTTTATCCGGTATCGCCCTGCACGGCGGTTTGCGCCCGTTTGGTTCAACTTTCCTGGTATTTTTTGATTACATGAAGCCGGCCGTGCGCCTTGCGGCACTGATGGGTTTGCCAGTGGCCTTTGTTTATAGTCACGACAGTGTGGGTGTGGGCGAAGACGGGCCCACGCACCAGCCAATCGAGCAGCTTTCAAATCTCCGCTCCATTCCCAATATGCAGGTGCTCAGGCCGGCGGACGGCGCAGAAACAGCAGCTGCCTGGCTGCATATACTTCAGCGCCGCTGTGGGCCGTCGGCGTTAATCCTTTCCCGCCAGAAACTGCCCCAGCTCAAGGGCACCGGTGAAGGAGCTCTGCGGGGCGGCTATATTATAAGCAGGGAAGAAGGAGAAAGGCCCGATTTGATTTTCCTCGCAAGCGGTTCGGAACTCAGCCTGGTCCTGGAAGCCAAAGAAGCCCTCCAGGAGAAGGGATATCGTGTGCGCGTGGTCAGCATGGTCAGCAGGGAGCTCTTCCTGGCCCAGGACGAACTCTACCGCGAAGAGGTTCTGCCGGCGGATGTTGAGGCCAGGATCATTGTTGAGGCGGCTTTGCCCATGGGCTGGGAAAGCTTTACCGGCAGCAGGGGTGCCGTAATCGGCCTGGATGACTATGGCGCTTCCGCCCCGGGACATTTGGTAATGGAAAAGCGGGGGATGACTGTCAAAGCGGTTGTTGAAAAGGTGGAAAAGATACTCAGCAAATAGCACGCTTTTCTGTAATGGGAGGGTATTGGACTGCATAACAGAGAGTTGTTTCCAATAAAGTGGGGGATCATCGCCGTTTCCATCTTATGGGCCGTTACAATAACCGGATGTACGCCTGTCACGGAGGATGAACCGGGGGAACCGGCGGCAGATGAGGCTGACTGTGAAACAGTAAATGTATTTTCCGACCCGGCCGGCGAAGCCTCAGGTAAAGAACCTTCTGAGGCAAGTCCCGGCAAACTGGAGCCTCTTCCTGAAGCACCTTCGATACAAGAGCCCGGTATTGTGGATAGGGATGAGCTAAAAGTAATCGCCGACGGCGATTACCTTTTAGCTTTGGTCACCAAGGAGACCACTTTGCCGAGCGATTACGAACCGGATGATCTCAGGCCTGTTCCTGACTACATGTATCCCTCCAGAGATATGAAACTGCGTAAAGAAGCGCTTGATCATTTGATAAAACTCTGGCATGCTGCGGAACAAGACGAAGTTATTCTGCATATTCTTTCAGCTTACCGCAGTTATGATTATCAAAAAGGCCTTTTCCAGAGTTACGCTGAAAGGCACGGCGAAGAAGCGGCCAACAGGTTCAGTGCCCGTCCGGGCCAATCAGAACATCAGCTTGGCACTACAGTGGACTTTGGGGGAACACCTTTTGATTTGACAGCTGATTTTGCGGATACAGAACAGGGGCGCTGGCTTGCTGAGAATGCGCACCATTATGGTTTTGCTCTGAGCTATCCCGAGAGCAAGGAACATATAACCGGATATGTTTTTGAACCCTGGCATTACCGTTATATCGGGGTTGACGCCGCTGTTGAGTGGAAAGAATCGGGCCAGACTTTAAAAGAATACCTGGAAACCAAGCCCCAGTATTTCGATTAAAGCAAAGTTGACCTTTTTAAATTGGTTTTATATGATCGGTATAACCTAAGCAGTAAGTGATAAGTAATCAATACGTGTCTTTATTTGATCTTGCATGCGAAACAAACCTGGTTACCGTAAGTACAGCTCCGGACAGGTTCTGCAAATAATTTAAGGAGGCTTGTTTTTATGGCTCAAGATACAAACTTAACTCAAGAAGAAAGAACATTTGGTATGCTCGTTCAACTTGCCGCCCTGGTTTTGTTTGTAGTGCCTTCTTTTGGCAATATCATCGGCCCCCTGGTAGTCTGGCTGCTGAAAAAAGACCAGTCGGCCTGGATTGACAGGCAGGGCAAAAAGGCTTTAAATTTCCAGATCAGCATTGTTATTTATACCCTGGTTGCTTTTGTCCTTATGTTCATTCTTGTCTTGACAGTAGTGGGCATTCCCCTTGCCGTGTTTCTTGCTTTAGGGCTCGTATTCTTCTGGCTGGCCATGGTAGTAATCGCTTCTGTTAAAGTGCAAAATGGGGAGGATTTTAATTACCCGCTTAGTATACCGTTTATACAATAACCATTTTCCATTTGAGCGAGATTAAAGGCGATTGTTGAGGACAATTATACAATAAAGCAGCCACTTGCAATATCCGGTATAATCACGTATTATTTGATTAACAGCTGTAAATACTGTGGCTAATAATTTAAAATACCGGGAGGTGTTCTTAATGACCAATGGCTCAAAGTTAACCCAGGATGAAAAGACATACGGTATGCTTGCTCACGTTGCCGCTTTGGCCGGTTTTATCATTCCTTTTGGCAATATCATAGGCCCCCTCGTAGTCTGGCTGCTTAAAAAAGACGAGTTGGCCTGGGTGAACCGGCACGGCAAGGAGTCTTTAAACTTCCAGATCAGCATTACAATTTATGCTTTTGTCGCCTTTCTTCTCTCGT
>PUNU01000284.1 GCA_003551865.1 Syntrophomonadaceae bacterium | reverse complement strand
CCGGGTACTTAAGAATTAAAGCAAAACATCGCCTTACAGGTCTTCCCGGACTTCAAACCCTCTTGATACTATGCACAACAGTGAACCTAATAAGTAAGTAGCAGGGGGACGGGGTACTTGCTACATCCTTATTTAACCTTAGGTTGTCTATACTTCAAGAGCTTTGCCCTTCTCCTATATCATGGAGAAAAGCACAGCTTTACAAAAAAGCATCATGAAGAAGACTCCACAATTACAAAAGGATTTAGTTGCCTGTACATTCAATTAAACGTAGCAGGTACGCCGTCTTCCTGCCAGGTGATTCAAGTGCTAAGGTTTTTGATCTTTTGATAAATATCTTCTTCGTCAGGGAGGTAGCGTGCTTCTAAATTAGGATTGAATGGAGCCGGTGTATTTGCTGCACCAATTCGTATTACCGGTGCATCCAGGCAATCAAAAGCCTCTTCTACAATCATTGCGGCTATATTAGCACTATATCCACTTCTTTTTACAGCTTCTTCCACAATAATAACTTTGCCTGTTTTTTTGACTGAGTTTATAATTACATCCTTATCAATTGGGACTAGACAACGGAGATCAATCACCTCAACACTAATCCCTTCTATTTCCAACTTCTTATCGGCAATCAAAGCTTTATGAACCATCATAGAAGTGGCAATCACTGTCACATCATTGCCTTCCTTTTTTATATCTGCCTTCCCAAGGGGTACTAAATGCTCGCCTGCAGGCAAATCTTCTTTTATAGAATCATAAAGAGCTTTGTGTTCAAGGAATATGACTGGATCGTCGTCCCTAATTGATGTTTTAAGCAGCCCTTTAGCATCATGAGGATTCGAAGGCATAACAACTTTCAAACCAGGCGTATGCGTAAACCAGGCTTCCAATGATTGTGAATGTTGTGCTGCTGCAGAAAAACCGGCGCCAAAAGGCATCCTAACAGTTAGTGGTAATTTGGCTTGCCCCCCGGTCATATATTTCATTTTTGCGGCCTGGTTGACAAGTTCATCCATACAGCACGTTATAAAATCCATGGACATGATCTCTGCTACAGGTCGCATACCGGTCATCGCCGCTCCGATTGCAGTGCCAATAATAGCAGTTTCGGAAATGGGCATATCTCTGACGCGTTTTTCAGAAAATTCATCTAAAAGTCCCCTGGTGGCACCGTGCGCGCCGTTCATAACGCCCACATCTTCTCCCATAACAATAACGCTGTCATCCCTTAGCATTTCTTCTCTTAGAGCTTCTCTGATTGCCTGAGAATAAGTTAGTTGAGTCATATCATACATCCCTCGTTATGTGTAGTATATACATTTTCAAATACTTCATTGGGATCAGGTTCCGGGCTAGATTTTGCATACTCAATTGCTTGTGTAACCTTGTTATTAACATATGCATCTATTTCTTCAATAGCCCTTTCAGTCAAGGTGCCTTCTTTCAATAACATCTTCTGCATTTTCAATATAGGGCATTTCTTTTTCCATCTGTCAACTTCTTCCTGGTCCCTGTAGCTCATTCCATTATCTCCAATAAAGTGTCCTTTCCACCGATATGTATTACACTCTATCAAAGTCGGTCCTTTGTTGTTTCGCGCTTTATTTGCTGCATTTAGGACAGCATCATACACGGCGAATACGTCGTTGCCGTCCACAGTTAACCCGGCCATGTTATATGCTGCAGCGCGGTCGGATATTTTATCAACTTTCGTCTGCCTACTATAAGCAGTACCCTGCCCGTATAAATTATTTTCACAAACAAATATTGCCGGCAAATTCCAAAGAGAAGACAAGTTCAAAGCCTCGTGAAAAGTTCCCCTGTTCGTAGCTCCATCTCCAAAAAAGCAAACAGCAACTTTGTTGCTTCCAAGCAACTGCGCTGATAAAGCAGCACCGGCTGCAATATTTAAACCAGCCCCTACAATTCCATTTGCACCAAGAATGCCGAGATTAATATCGGCAATGTGCATCGATCCTCCTTTTCCTCTACAATAGCCTGTTTTTTTCCCAAATATTTCTGCAAACATTTTATCCAATTGCCCACCTTTGGCAATTAAATGTCCATGGCCGCGGTGAGTACTTACAATATAATCATCACTATTAATTGCAAAACATGCTCCAGCAGCAACTGCTTCTTGCCCAATATAGAGGTGTACTAAACCGGGAAGAAGGCCATCCAAATACAACCCCTCAACCCTTTCCTCAAACTTTCTTATTGTTTTCATTGTAGTAAAAATCTCTATTTTCTTTTCTTCATTCAAACTCATAAAGCGCCATCTCCCTTTTTACTGTTTTACCCTTAGCTTTGACTTCTGATCTTTGAAAACCCAATAAGCATGGGAAAATTTCAAACTAAAGCAGGTGACCCATTATAGGGCTCTAAAATTAGATGGTGCCGTCTGCATGGCAAGGGCATAGCAGGGGGACGGGGTACCTGCTACATGCCCGGGATGACCACCTTAATACCGCCTACATCTTTATACCCTTCAGTCGAACAATCGAATTCTAAACATTTACATGCAACAGCCCCGGCCATTAACTCATTCCAGCCGCAAGGCGGCAATTATCATGTTGATGGCCTTTTTGACCTTCTTGTACTCAATGTCAGCCCAAGACTGCAGGAGTGGAATGAAGCGCCGGTCGCCGGTCATTTTAATTTTTTCCAGAAGCAGCAGGATCAACTGCCGGTCCCGATCTTTGAGTTCCTGTACGAACGAATAATCGCCGCTGGGGAGAAGGTTCCGGAGTTTATCTAAAAGCTCCTCGGCATAGGTATCTTTTTCGATCTCCCAGACTGCATCGGTGTAAAGCAACACCGGCAGGCGGTAGCTATAGGTGATCATCAGGTAGTCGTCAATTATTACTCGGTCTATCCGTGCGGTGATTTCTGCCAGGGTCAGGTTGCGGTAATAACTATAGACCGGGTTTTCATCATACTTCATCTCCAGCAGCTTTTTATCCCTGGAGCCTTTCAATATCTTGGCCAGCATACTGCGCCCTCCCGAACTGATGAGGCCATCGGCGCTACGTAAAATCGCCTTGATCTCATCCGGGGGGCAGATCTGCTGCATCCAGTGGCTCAAGGCGATATGGAACTCTCCTCACTTTCTTTCCCATGAGTTGTGGCACCTCCTCTTTTGGGTTTGTGAAAAATATGTGTTCCTGCATTTTTTTAATCTAATGTCCTGTCAATTAAGTTTGTTCTGTTTCTGTTTGTAGTTATTGCAAGCCGGTGCTCATGGATCGCTCGCCTGGAATTGTCACAGCTCGTCTTCGAGCATTCCCTGGCAACCTCGTCATTTGACACCCAGGCCTGTTGGTCTCGGCCCGCCCCTCAGGAAGGCTGCAGCAATAACATTATACAACAGGGTTTTGGAAAAAGAATCACGAAGTTATTATGTATTGCAGGAGTTTGGCAAAACCTTAGCACTACAGCACCTGTAGTCTACAGCATTGCCCGCTATGCCATAGGTTGCGGTTCCAACAGTCCCCAAAGCGCCGCTAATTCCCGGACATTGCGCTGTAGTGCTGGAACCTGAGGTTTTATACCGGCAAATGTTAGATATCAAAAAGTATCAGTACAAATCATCTCCCCCATCAAGGCAAAACCTTGAAAAAACATCCAGGGCGATCAAAAGCAACCTTGCGGAAATGAAAAAGATCGTCGATGAAGTGACCGGCAACGAGGAACTGCTTTCCGGTGCCGACAAATATCGCCTGTACTATTTTGGCTGCCTGTTTTATGATTTCTACCTGCTGGTTGAAGACAGCCTGCTTAATATTGCCAGGACCATTGACAAATGGATACCCGGCAGCCTGGACTGGCATGAGCGCCTGATCACATTGATGAAAAGCCCCGTCCCGGAAAAAAGGCCGCCCGTTTTATCCGCCGCTTCCGCCCATTTGCTGTCCGACTATTTGACCCTCTTCCTTAATTTTCATCACCAGTGCTCGAAACTTGCTCATTCAAGGATTAAAAAGATGGTTGACAATCTTGAGCCACTCTATAATCTGCTGGAAAAAGAGCTGACTGTGATATAGGACGAAAGACAGCAAGGGCCTATAACACGGGAGCTAAAATAACTTCAAAGGTAGCGAAAACCAGGGAAAATCTCCTCAAATACCTGTGTAAAAACTGCCCGACCTGGTTCTTTACCTGCAAAATGATGTCCATGCCGGGAAACGTCATTTTGCTAATTGACCCCAAAGAAGACAGACCCCGGGCAGAAACACTGTTTTGCTTTAAAATTGTATGTTTTGCCGCCAAAAAACCTAGTTGTCTCAAGGCTGAAAAGCCAGTCCGAAGAGCAGGGAGGCGGCAACTAAACTTTTCCTACCATGAACTTTTTCCTCAACTCCGGCTCAGTAAAAAACCGGGCCTTTTCCCGCCGCCGGGTCCGCTATCCCGCTTCTGGTCCGCCCCTTTTATTCATGATCCAAGCGGCCGTCCTCCCGCGGCTTCGTAACGGTGACCAGGCCGCGGTTGCCGTCCACATGAACTTCCTGTCCGTTTTCCAGTAAGGAAGTGGCTTCGGCCAAGACTACCGAAGGAATGCCGTATTCGCGGGCTACCAGGGAACCATGCGTCATCGCCCCGCCTACATCAGTAATCAAGCCGCCGGCATTAAGAAAAAGCGGGGTCCAGCCGGGGTCGGTATGCGGGGCGACAAGGATTTCCCCGGCTTTAAGGGCCGCGCTTTCGGGATCAAAAACAACCCTGACAGTACCTTCCGCCTCACCCCCGGCGGTGGGAATGCCGACATAGCTTTCTCCTTCCCGGGAAGCGGCCTCCGCAGGGGGCACTTCGCCGTCACTTAAAATGACCCGGGGAGCTTTAAGCCTTTTGTACCACTCGTGCTCGGCCCTGCGCTGTTGCATATCAACCGCCAAAGGTTTGCGGGGCTCTTCAAGAGCTTCCATCAGTTCCCCGAATTTGAAGAACCACACATCGCCGGCCCTGGCAAGCGTGCCCTCGCTTTCAAGCCGGCTGCCCGCATCCAGGACCTGCCGCCTCGTTTCAGCCAGTAACCTGGAAAGCGCAAACTTGGGCAGTTCCCGTACGGAAAGGTAGCTCCGGTAACGCAGGGCGAAGGGCCGCACCAGGCGCCGGCGCAAAAAACCCATGAACCGTCCGGCCGCAGCTTTTTCAAGCCGCCTGATTGTCTCTTCGGCTCCGGCCTCCAGCTCCGCCAGATGCCTGCGGTGCTCGCCCCGGGTCCCCCTGCCGAGGGTACTGCGAATTGCTGCCAGCAGTGCGGAAGGATCCTCTTCATAGCGCGGGCGGCTGAATTCTATCTCCCCCGAAGCTCGAAAACCGTAGCGGTGCAGAAAGTTTTCAAAGGATTCCACGAACTCCCCGCCACCTTCAACGGGGCGGATTGCTTCCAGGTCGCCGCCCCCGGCCAGGGTCCCTTCGACCTGGGGGTAATCCCGGGCCAAATCGGCAAGATCTCCCAGTTCAAGCATCATCGCGGTGGTAACATTTTCGCGCAGGCCCCGTTCGAGGGGCTCGAAAGCCTGCTCCGTCTCCGGGCACAGTTTTTTTAACAGGGTCCGGTAAAAGTAGATGTTCCATAAAAGCAGGGTCGGTTTGAGGAGACCCCACAAGAAGTCGGGTTTTTCGGCAAAAAGAACCTGCAGGCGTTCCCGGACCGTTTCACCGGCATGAATTTTGGCAATCATTTCCCGCACGATCTTCCCGGCCAACTCACGGCTTTGCTGCGGCGCCCGGGTATAGGCCCTGCTGCACAAACTTTTAATCACAGTTCCCACCGATTTCAGGGCAAAAAAAGCCAGCTTAAAACCGGAAGGTATGGTTTGCGCCAAAGATACCCCCTTGATCAGGGGCATCCTGGCCAGTTCCTCGCGCCACCGCTCAATAATGGCCTCCAAAACCGGCACTGCCTGCCTGTCAAAATCGTGGAGACCGGCAATTATTTTCGGGGCCATCCGCCTGGAGCGCAAAAAGGCTGTTACGTCAAGATAGATCAGCCCTCCGGCCGCCTTGCCCAACGAACCGCCGGGCGGCCTGACGCCAAGCAAGTTGAAAAGCGAGTCCATGGTCCGTAGCCAGTAGTCGACTACCAGCGGCGGCATCACCGCGGTCATCCCCTGGCGGTGGTTCCAGCTGTAGTAAACGTGAAGGCCTTCATCCTGCGGCGGAGGCTCGGGCAGCGGAAAAAGAGTGGTTATCGGGCGGGCCTGCAAAATCCAGAGCTGATCGCCGGCAAAAGACCATTCCAGGTCCTGGGGAGCTCCAAAGAAAGATTCTGCCCTTGCCCCCATAAAACTTAGTTCTCTTACCTGCTCGTCGGACAAGAGCCGGTCCGAATCGGAAGAGCGAGCAATTATCTCCTCCCTTTGCCGATCGATCTTTATATTTACAGCGGTAATTTTCCCGGAAACAAGCTCTTCCCCGAGCCCCGGGGAGGCGTCAATAGAAGCCACGGTCCGCTTGCCTGTAGCCGGGTCCGCTGTAAAAAGCACCCCGGAATAATCCGCCTTGACCATCTTTTGCACCACTACGGCCATCAGCACGGCCGTATGGGCTATCCCCCTGGCCTTGCGGTAAGCCACCGCCCGGTCGGTAAAAAGGCCGGCCATACATTTAACCACGGCGGCGGCCGTTTCCCTGCTGCCCGTCACACCGAGGATCGTGTCGTGCTGTCCGGCAAAAGAAGCGGCGGGCAGATCTTCGGCCGTGGCACTGGAACGGACGGCGTAGGTTTCTCCGTGCTCCAGCCGCTCTTCCAGGAGGGACCCGGTGACCGTCCCGGGGAGCTTTTTCTCTTCAATCAGGGAACGTATTTTTGCAGCAATTTCTTTGCTTCTGCCGCTTTCCGGGGGTTCTGTTTGCTCCAGCACTTCGACCTGCCTTTTCACCTCGGGGTCGCCGAGAAATTCACGGCAGACCCCGGTGGTCACACAAAATCCGCCCGGAACGGGAAACCCGCCGGCAATCAACTTTGCCAGGTTTGCTCCCTTTCCGCCGGTCAGGCTGGATTCCCGGGCCGCTTCCTCTTCCAGGCCTACAACCAGGGGCAAAGAGGCTCTGTGCTCATCCACGATATATATCCCCTCCCGGGCTGTTATCTATTAACGGCTAACGGCAGCTGCCGGGTAATGGTTAAAATTAAAGCACGGGCAAATTCTCGCTGCACTTGACTCACTTATTGCCGTACTCGACACCGGCTAGCTCTCTTGTTCACTTCGCAAAAATGTGTCCGCTTCCTTTCAGGAATAAGGGATTATCTCGCCGGCATCAGAGGCTGACGCAGCTAGGCTTTATCTATCTGCTCATCCCAGTACAGATTGGCCTGCTTCATATACTCTTCATCATCCATCAGGGGCATATGGATTTTATCGACCGTTTCGCTGCTCACCTCTCCATCGGCGACTATCTGCCGGCCGGCTTCCCGCAAAGCAGAGCGAAACTCTTCGAGCTTTTTAAACAGGGCCGGATCATCGTCTTCCTCCGGCTGTAAAGCCTCCCCGCAGTTTCGATAAATCTCGAGCACCATTTCCTGCATCCCGATGTAGGGCTTGAGCAAATCGAAGTTATGTTCGCCGGGAAATCCGGCATTGGCGATAAAAAACTGCCGGGGCATCCGCCTGACCCTGCCTTCATGGTAGAAGCTGCCGTCTTCACCCCGCTCAATATGGGGCATCGCCAGCGGCAAAAAACGGTCGGTAAAATTCTTAAGAACCGCAGTCATCAACATCCCGTATACCGGGGTGGCCAGGCCGACATAATCAGAGTCCAAAAAAAGCCTCATCAGATCCGCCATGTCATCCTTGATGGCACACACCCCCGGTGTTTTCTCCCAGCAGGCAAAACATCCGCGGCAGTGTTTGATATCCTTCTCAATCAAGAATACTTCCTCCGTTTCCGCCCCGGCTTCCCGCGCCCCTTCCAGCAGGGGCTCCACGATCTGGTGGGTGTTGCTTCTTCGCCCTCTCGGGCTGCCGTTAAATACAGTTACTTTCATTAATTATCAACCCTTTCTTGACAGTTACCGTATAATAATCATCCTGCAGTTAACAGCAAATGCTGTTAACTGCAGCTAGATCATACCACATTACCCCCTGCCCCTAAAAGCAAAAAAGCCTTGAGTTACTAACTCTTTATGAGATAATAAGAGGGGTTAAAAAGTATCCTGCCCCCTTTGCTCCTTGCAGGGGCAGGCAAAACCTGGCCGAATCCCCGGGAGAATCAGCGATGAACGAAGCTATCTACAAGCGCATTGCCGGAGACCTAAAAATCAATCTAGGGCAGGTGAGTCATACGGCGGCGCTTCTGGACGAAGGTAACACTGTGCCCTTTATCGCCCGCTACCGCAAGGAGATGACCGGCGGCTTGACGGACGAAGAGGTCCGCCTGCTGCAGGAAAAGCTGGGACAGTACCGCAACCTGGAACAGCGCCGCGAGGAGGTTAAACACCTTTTAGAGAACCTGGGTGTTTTAAGCGAAGAGCTCGCAAAAACCCTGGCCGGGGCGACCACGGTAGCTGAAATAGAGGACCTCTACCGCCCTTACCGCCCGAAGAAGAAAACTCGTGCATCATTAGCCCGGGGCAGGGGCCTGGAGCCGCTGGCTTTAATGATCCTGGAGGGTAATTGCGATCCACCGGCCGAAGCGGCCGTTTTTGTTGACCCCGAAAAAGAGCTTCCCGGCCTGGAAGAAGCTATCAAGGGTGCCCAAGACATCATCGCCGAGATGATTTCCGATGACGCTGCAGTGCGCAAGAACCTGCGCTCTCTGTACCGCCGTCTGGGGCGGGTGGCAGTTAAGAAGACAGAAGGAATAGAAGATCATACTTACGATCACTACGAGGATTTTGAAGAACCGCTGGCAAAGATCAAGAACCACCGCGTGCTGGCTGTCAACCGCGGGGTAAAGGAAGGGATCCTGGCCTGTAGAATTGATCTCCCGGCGGAAAAAGCTCTGCCCGTTGTCTCTGCCGGCTACCTGAAAGAAGAGCAAAACGATGCCTGCCGCAAACTGTTGGAAGAAGCTGCCGCCGACAGCTTCAAACGGCTCCTGCACCCTTCCCTGGAGCGGGAAAGCTGGCAGGAACTGCTCGAGCAAGCAATTGCCGGTGCTTTGACCGTATTCAAGGAAAACTTGAAGAAGCGGCTGCTTGTTCCCCCCATCCGCAACAGGCGGGTCATGGGCTGGGACCCCGGTTACAGAACGGGATGCAAGCTGGCCTGCGTATCGGAAACAGGCGAACTGCTCCAAACGGCAGCGGTTTTCCCCACAGCGCCGAAAAACGATCGGACAGGGGCGAAGAAAAAAGTACTTGCCCTCTTAAAAGAACATCAGGTCAATTGCATCGCCATCGGCAACGGCACCGCTTCCCGCGAAAGCGAGGCCTTTGTGGCCGCCCTGATTGAAGAAGAAAGCCTGGACGACCTGCAGTATACGATCGTCAACGAAGCCGGAGCCAGCGTCTACTCGGCCTCGAAAACAGCCCGGAAGGAATTTCCCTCCCTGGATGTGGCCGAAAGAAGCGCCGTCTCTATCGCCCGCCGCCTCCAGGATCCCCTGGCGGAGCTGGTTAAAATCGATCCGCAAGCCATCGGGGTGGGCCAGTACCAGCACGACATGCCGGCAAAGGAGCTGGACAGGGTCCTTGCCGGAGTGGTGGAGGAATGTGTCAACAGCGTGGGCGTCGATTTAAACAGCGCCTCGGCGGCCCTGCTATCTTACGTGGCAGGGATCAACAGCAGCGTGGCTGAAAAGATCATCGCCCTGCGCAACAAAAAAGGAACCTTCCAATCCAGGGTGGAACTGCTTGAAGTGTCCGGGCTGGGGCCGCAAGTGTTCAAGCAGTGCGCCGGTTTCCTGCGCCTGCCGGAAAGCGAAAACTACCTGGAAAGAAGCGCCGTTCACCCGGAATCTTACGAGCTGGCGGAACAGCTCATGAGCGAGCTGCAGATCAGCCCGGAGCAGCTGGGCCACTTGGAAGCGGTGCCCGTCCTCTCTCCTGCAGAAATTTCCGCCCTGGCGGTTAAGCT
Source organism: Syntrophomonadaceae bacterium (assembly GCA_003551865.1). The sequence goes on along the minus strand of PUNU01000284.1, from coordinate 17,021 downwards.
TGCAGCAGGGGAACCTACGGTTAAAGACATTTTGGACGAATTCCGCAGGCCGGCAAGAGACCCCCGTGAAGATCTGCCCCTGCCCGTCTTCCAACAGACCGTTACCAGGCTGGAAAACCTTGAAGCGGGAATGATCTTAACCGGTATCGTGCGCAACATCGTCGACTTCGGGGCCTTTGTGGACATCGGCGTTCACCAGGACGGGCTGGTGCATATCTCTGAAATTGCCGACCGCTACATCAAACACCCCCTGGAAGTGCTCCAGATCGAAGAAGCAGTGCGGGTAAAGATCCTTTCCATCGACCGTGAACGCGGCCGCATTACCCTTTCCATCAAGCAGGCCCGCCGAGTTTAAAGGTAGTCCGGCCTTTCGGCCCAGCGGCCCATGTTGTCCATAATCACACCCGGGTGTTCGAACACTTCCGTAAACAGCTTGTGGTAGTAGCACTCCTCGTGGGAGCGGAACTGGATCCCGGGGTGCTCTGCCCGGTGCTTGCGGGCATCCCCGGGGCCGAAGCTTTCCGCAATGGACTGCTCAATAAAATCGATGATGCCGCTTCCTTCGTCGAACTGCTCTTTTTTGCGCCAGGTAATTTCATCAGGCAGCAGGTCTTCCACGGCCTTGCGCAGGATCCATTTTTCGATCGGCGGGTTGCCGCGCAGCTTGTACTCCGCCGGTATGCTCAGACCCACCTCGATCGCTTCCCTGTCCAAAAAAGGCACCCTTGCTTCAATGGAATGAGCCATAGTCAGGCGGTCCACCCGCTGCAGGTTAATGTTGTGCAGGGTTGATACGGAACGCCTCAGTTCCGACTGTAAAACCCGGTCATTGCCGGTGTAGCCTTTGTAATAACCGTAGCCGGCAAAGAGCTCATCTGCACCTTCACCGCTTAAAACCACCTTGACGTGCTCTTTCGCCAGGCGGGCGGTGAAGTAGGTGGGAATGGCGCTCCTGACCAGATCCTGGTCGTAGGATTCAAGGAAATAGATAATCTCGGGCAGTTTAGCCATTACTTCGTCGACCGTGATCAGGTACTCGTGGTGGATGGTATCAAGGTAGCGGGAAAGCATCCGGGCTGATTGCAAATCCGGGCAGCCCTCAATGCCGACCGAGAATGAATGGATCGGTTTACCGATAATTTTCCTGGACAGGGCGGTGGTAATACTGCTGTCCAGGCCGCCCGATAAGAAAACTCCAAGGGGCACATCGCTCATCAGGTGGGAAGCGACGACCTTCTCCAGGGTGCTTCTGAGTTTTTTGGTTAAAACTTCGACCGGTTCCCGACTGGCGGCCACCTCGGGGACCCTGTAGAAAGTGTTGAACCCTTTGCCGGACTGGTAGTAGGTGCCGGGAGGAAACTCGCGCACTTTACCCGGCAGTTTGGAAAGGGGTTTTAATTCCGAAGCAAAATAAAAACCGTCGTCGCCTTCGGCATAATAGAGGGGTTTGATACCGACCGGGTCCCTGGCGACAAAGAGATTGCGGCCATCGGCGATGGCAAAGGCGTACATGCCCTCGAGCCTGTCCACCAACCGGGGCCCCAAATCTTCAAACAGGTGGAGCACGGTTTCGGTGTCGCTTTTGGTCTTGAAGGTGTGGCTCTCGGCCAGGGATTGGTGAAGCTCTGGAAAATTATAGATCTCCCCGTTGGCAATTATGGACATGGACCGGTTCTCATTGTTAATGGGCTGATCGCCTCCCTCGGGGTCCATAATACTCAGCCGGCGGTGGCCAAACATGCCCGGAACACTCTTAAAAACCTTTTCCCCGGCGGCGTCGGGGCCGCGGTGGATCATTTCGTCCAGCATGGAACGTATGCCGGTTTGATCGAGGTTGTTCCAAATTCCTGCTATACCACAGATAAAAATCACTTCCTTCTTGGATTTTGCCTGTTTTCGCGGTAAACGTGAAAACAGGCATGACATGTATTAAAGTATAGCAGAAAGCTGTGATTTCGTCCAAAAAAATGCGAATGAGCTTGCTTGAAAAAGAAAACAGCCAATTATCAGGCTTGCCGCTTTTTTGTAGCAGGGGGACGGGGTACCTGCTACAAGGGTTGTGCAGCCATAGCCCGCCGCCCGGGAAGCATCTTTTTTTAAAACAGCTTTTACTTGAATAAATAAAGGAACTATATTATTAATGGTTGGAGAGTAGGAGGCTTAAATTCAGGAGGAGCAGGTCTTCCCGGGATTTGCTTTTAACAATTTTCAGGAACCAAAAAATGTCAAATAGTGAGATAATAAACATGTAACGAAAGGATGGAGGATTGAGTAGATCTATATTTGAGCCCAACTCTCCAAATCCCAATCTTTATGCTCCGATTAAGATAGATGTTCCCGCTTTTTTGCAGTTTATGACAAACATGCTCACTGTTTAAATGTAATTCATTAGAGCATATAATCGCCGCTTGAAGACGATTGATTCAAAATTATGCTCAGAGGGAAAACAGGGCCGCTAAAAAGCAATCAGCCAAAAATGACCACCTGTATAGAAAATTAATAATTGACATAACAAAGCAATCTTGCTATCTTTACTATTAAGGGGGGGAGAAGGTCATGAAGTTTAACTTTCTACTTTTTTTGCTTTCGGTCAAGCTGAAAAGCGCCTCCAAAAAGAATCCGCCCTTCATTAGATACATCAAGGATAAAACCCTTAAAGCCCAGATTAAAACAGCAGACAACGGCCAGGGAAGGCTTTACGTCTTTAATAAAGGTGAGGTGTCTTCAGCCCCGGGGGTGCACGAGGCTGACTTTGCCATGGTCTGGGCCGACCCGGGAACAGCTTTTAAAGTAATGACCTCCGGCAACGAGGAAGCTTCGCTGGCTGCGCTGACAGAGCGAAAACTGGTTGTGGATGGCAATTTTAAGGATTTTGCCTGGTTTTCAAAAGCCCTTTCGCTAATGACGGCAAAACAGGCGAACTAATTTAAGGTAATCAGCCGGCCGGTATGCCGGTATCAGAAAAGTGGGGGTGCTGCTATGGGTAGAGAGCCCGCAGTGCAAGAAAAGCCGATTGGCATTACTCCTTTCGACCATGAGTGGCCTGTTTCCGACGGTCATATGGGAAAAGACACTTCACCCTTTCCCCGGGTCAACCGTTTTGCAAAAAGGGTCCTTGATACCGAGTTTACGGTTGATCACCACCGGGCCTGCCTGGTAACGGAAGCTTACCGGAAAAACGAACACGAGCCGCAGATTGTCAGGTGTGCTCTGGCCCTGGCCAATGTGCTGGAAAATGTAGAGATAAAAATTAGCGAAGACGAATTGATTGTCGGTGAGATGGCGGCACCGATTAAGTGTGCGCCCATTTTCCCCGAGCATTCTTTAAACTGGGTTCTGGACGAAATAGACAACCACCCGCTGGAAAAAAGGCTGCACGATCAGTATCACATTTCCAGGCCTTCGAAAAAGAAGCTAAAAAAGATTGCCGATTACTGGAAAGGCAAATCGATCGACGAGGTAATAATTTCCGAGCTGTCCGAAGAGGAAAAAAAGGGCACCAACCTGGAACGGGGATTTTACCTGCTTAACCTGTTCATGTATGGAGGGATCGGCCACCTCCAGGCCAATTATGAAAAACTTTTTACCCACGGTTTTGGCGGGCTGATCAGCCTGGTGCGGGAAAAGCTGGCCGAGCTGGAACAGTCCGGAGAGGAAGACCAGTCTAAAAGAGATTTTTACCGGGCCGAGATGATCACCCTCGAGGCGGCTGTCAATTATATCCACCGCTACGCGGTTTTGGCGGCCGGGATGGCGGCAAAAGAAAGAGACGATCAACGCCGCCGGGAGCTTTTAAAGGTGGCTGCCAACTGCGAGTGGGTGGCTGAAAATCCGCCGCGCACATTCTGGGAAGCTTTACAGCTTTTATATCTGGCCACCACGATTATCCTGATTGAAAGCAACGGCCATTCGGTCTCCATCGGCCGCTTCGACCAGTTTATGTACCCGTTTTACCGCCGGGATATTGAAAGCGGAGAAATGACCAAGGAAGAAGTCCAGGAACTGCTCGAAATTTACTTCATCAAGCATCTCTGGTGGACCAAGCTCAGGGATCGAAGGACGGTCATTGCCAACTCCGGTCGAGGAATGGGCGGAGACAGCATCACCCTGGGCGGCGTCGATACAGAAGGAAAGGATGCCACCAACGATCTCACTTTCATGTGCCTCGACGCCATTGCCCATACCCGTTCGGGCGCGCCGTGGATTGCCGTGCGCTGGCACGAGAACACCCCCTGGGAATTGAAGGTCAAGACCGCAAACGTGATCCGTATCGGCACCGGACAGCCGAAGGTATTCAACGACCAGGCGGCCATCCCGGCCTCCCTGCAAACGGGTCGGACCCTGGAGGATTCCAGGAATTACCATGTAGTCGGCTGTGTGGAGATTGACACCGGGGGCAAGGAATACGGCTGGCATGATGCCTCCTATTTCAATATCGCCAAGATTTTGGAACTTGCTATCAACGACGGCCGCTGTATCGGCTGTGGCCAGCACTGCGACCGCTGGGATAAGTGCGGCGGCATCGGCAAACGCCTGGGACCGCAAACCGGCAGGTTGACCGACTTTAATGCTTTTGACCAGGTCCTCGAAGCCTATGACAAACAGATGGCCTACTGGGTCGACCTGATGATCAGGGGCATCGAAGTGATGGACCGGGTCCATCAAAGGTTAAAACCCCTTCCCTATCTTTCAAACCTCATGGATGACTGCACGGAAAAAGGGATCGATATTTCCGCCGGCGGGGCCAGGTACAACTTTACCGGCCCGCAGGCTGTGGGAGTGGGCACCACCGCTGATGGCATGGCCGCAATTAAACAGCTGGTTTTTGATGAGAAAAAAGTTACCGCCGAGCGCTTTCTTCAGGCCCTTGAAAATAACTGGGTGAATGATGAAGCCCTCTATGCTTTAGTCAACAGCGAAAAGGTCCATCATTACGGGAACGATGATGATTATGCCGACGAGCTGGCCAGGTTTGCTACCGATACCTACTGTAAACATGTGGAAAACCGTCCCAACTCGCGCGGGGGCACATACGTGCCCGGAATCTATTCCGTTTCAGCCAATACCGCCTTAGGGCTTACCCAGTGGGCCTCGGCCGACGGCAGGGTGGCCCTGGAACCTGTTTCAGACTGCCTCGGTCCCGTTCATACCTGGGCCGGTTCGCATGATGTCAAGGGCCCCAGCGCCATAGCCAAATCGGTAACCAAATTGGACCATATCAGGGCCGGCAACGGCACCCTGCTCAATTGGAAGTTTTCTCCTTCCTGTGTCACCGGAGAAGCCGGCCGTGACAACCTGATCTCCCTGCTCGACGTCTATTTTGACCGCAAGGGAATGCACAGCCAATTTAACATTATCAGCAGGGAGACTCTGGAACGTGCCCTGGAAAACCCGGAAGAATACAGGTACCTGCTGGTCAGGGTGGCCGGCTACAGCGCCTTTTTTGTTGAACTAAGCAAGCCCCTGCAGTATGACATCATGGGGCGGACCGAGCTGTCATTTGACTGATTAATCCAACCTGAGAATAAGGCAGTTGTTCATATTAATATGGGACAAGTTGATCTGCAAACCGAAGGCTACGTAACCAATATTCAGAGGTTTACAGTCCATGACGGCCCGGGTATTCGCACGGAAGTGTTCTTGAAAGGATGCCCCCTGCGCTGCAGGTGGTGCAGCAACCCGGAAAATATCAGGCCCTACCCTGAAGTTGGAGTATACAAAGCCCGCTGTGTAGGGGTAGAAAAATGCGGCCATTGCCTTTCGGCCTGTCCCGAAGAGGACGCCTCTTTTGTGGTAGAAGAAGGCCTGGTGACTGCAATTGACCGGAACAAATGCACGCACTGCCCGGCCTGTGCCGACGCCTGCCCTGCCAATGCCCTGGTCGTGTGGGGCCGGCGCTGTACCGCCCGAGAAGTTGTGGAGGAAATCCTGGCCGATGTCGAGTTTTACGAGAAATCGGGCGGCGGAGTGACCCTATCCGGGGGCGATCCACTGGTGCAGTGGCAGTTCAGTCTTGCGCTATTGCAAGAGTGCCGGACGCGAAGAATCCATACCTGCCTGGAGACAGAACACCATGTAGATCCGTCTATCCTGGAGCGGATATACCCTTACGTTGACCTGGTCATAACCGATATCAAGCATATGGACCCGCACAAGCACCGGGAGTATACCGGTGTGGGCAATGAGCTGATCCTGCAAAATATTGCGGAAACGGCAAAAAGAAAAATCCCCCTGATCATCCGCATTCCGGTTATATTTGACCATAACGACGACGAAGAAAATATCAGGACTACGGCCGATTTTATCGTCGGTAGACTGGGTAATAATGTTCTGCAGGTTCAGCTGCTGCCCTACAGGCAGCTGGGCCTGGAAAAGTATGAAGCGCTGGGTATTGCTTACCCCATGGGAGACTTTCAACCCCCCGAGCGGAAAATATGGGAGAAAAAAATTCTCGGGCTGGCCGAACTGTTAAACTCTTACGGCATTCCCGCTGTCGCCGGAAGCAGCAGCAAACTTTAAAAGCAAGGACACCCGTAGCAAGGGGACGGGGTACCTGCTACAAGGACAGCACTCCTTCGAGCACTTTTTAATGATCAGACAAAAAACTAATTTGCTCGAGCAGACCCCCACCCTCGCCGGTATCACCTTAACAACCCAGCAGTTTAACCGGCACAAAAAGATCAGATCCCCCGGAAGCTTATTGGACCAGCTTAGCGGGCAATCTTTGTAGAAGCCTACCGTCAGGTACTGCGAATAATGTCCAAAATTACGATCAAAAGCAAATATGGGCAGGTCGTGGTTTGCCGCTATAGAACAGAGCAAATAAACAATAGGCAATCCTGAATACTTTTTTTGCGGCAAATATTATAAAAGCAAGCCGCTTTTTCATAATCCTCCGTATTTATAAAAGGCTTTTAAAAGCAGTCAGCGTTGAACAGGCTTGTACTCAAGTACTTATACCCCCCGTCGGGGAACACCACTACAACAAAGCCCTCCTCAAGGTCCTTGATTAACTCCAAAGCAGCCAGCATGGCCGCCCCGCTGCTCATGCCTACAAAGATCCCCTCCTGGGAGACAATAGTTCGGGTCATCCTGAAAGCGGCATCAGTTTCCACCATAATACTCCGATCAATCCTGGTGGGGTCGTATATTTCCGGAACTATAGCTTCCTGCATGTTTTTAAGACCCTGAATGTAATGACCGGCCACGGGATGGGCCTCAACTATTTGAATATCAGGATTTTTATTCTTCAGTCCCATGCCGACACCCATGATTGTCCCTGATGTGCCAATAGCAGAGACAAAATGGGTAATCCTGCCCCCGGTGTCTTCCCAGATCTCATTGGAAGTGGTTACATAATGGGCCAGCTTGTTATACTCGTTAGAAAACTGGTTTGGCATGAAATATTTTTCAGGATAGGTGCGGCAAAGCTCGTGAGCCTTCCTGATCGCTCCGTCCGTGCCTAAAGCGGCTTCGGTGAGCACTACTTTTGCCCCGAAAGCCTCGATCATTTTGCGGCGTTCAATGGAAACCGCTTCACTCACCACTATTTCAACAGCATACCCCCTTACGGCCCCGATCATCGCCAGTCCAATCCCCGTGTTGCCGGAGGTGGGTTCGATTATAGTTTTACCGCTGTTTAGAGTGCCTTCTTCCTCAGCCTGTTCAATCATTTTTAATGCAATCCGGTCTTTAATGCTCCCGGTCGGGTTAAACCCTTCCAGCTTTGCGTAAAGTGATACCTGCGGTTTGGGGTTTAGCTTATTTATCCTCACAAGCGGGGTACGGCCGATAGTATCGATAATGCTGTCATACACGTGCATTAAACCTCCCGGTTATTGATCATAAACATGATGCGCCCCCAAAAATGGCGCCTGACATCTTATAATAACATGAAAAACGGCTCAGATGAGCATGATTATTTAAAATTCCAGCGCACCTGGCAAGAAGGAAGGCAATGAAACAATCACCAAGAAAATTGACCACCTTGCTTCCGGCAGCGCCCATATCACGGGCCCGGTGATAGCGGAGCTGATCCCGGGGATGAAAAGCAAAAATAAAAAATAAGATTTTGTGTAACTACCCAGCCTATGGTCCTTGTTGAATGAAAAGCGGTGCCCCGGGGAGGGTTCGAACGTCCCCACTAATCTGGGCTCTAACCTCTGGCTTCTATTATGGGAGACGGTGGAACTGTCCCCTGTAGCCTTAAAGCGTCCAGCTGCCGGGTGACATACCCGATAATTGGCATACACCACTCGTTTAAACAGATAGCCGCCCCGGGCCTAGCTTAATCCTGGTCAATCGGAAATTCGCTGCGGAAGGCAACATCCGGGGCAATTAAATCTTTTTCATCTTCAAACTTGCAATACGGAATCAGCATATCTTCCCCGCTGCGATTAACATAGCGAATCATCCCCCTGGTATCCTTAATTTTATAGCATAAACCGGTTATTTTGGTCAGCCATTCCATCCAGTTGTTGAACAGATCCAGCGGCAGGTAAGCCATTCGCCGAATGAATCGATCGCTTTGAAAATTGGCATGTCCGACGAGAATCAAATGGTCCTTGGCCCGGGTGCAGGCAACATAAAAAAGCCTTTTCTTTTCGGCGATGAGCTTGTCGCGCAGCCTTTTTTTTATGATTCGTTTAATCAGTATCGGTTCCGCTTCCCACTCGTTTTCCGGGTTGGGAGCATCAAGGCCGATTTCGGGAGTTTCCCGGAGGGTGATTTTCTCGGCGGCAACGCACATGTCGCGGGGTACAGTTTCAGCATAGATTGTCTCTCTTTCCCCCAGGTTAAAATTGGCGGCCAGGTCGGGGACGAAAACCATCGGAAATTCCAGCCCTTTTGCCTGATGAACAGTCATAATTTGGACCGCTCCCCCGAGGCTGATATCGATATCGGCTTCTCCTTCTTCTTCGATATAATCGATCCGGTTATTGAGCCATTCAGTAAAGTAGTCGAGGTCGGCGTCGTCCTGCAGAGCCAATTCGCGGGCGTTATCCATTAGTTTCTCCAGGTTGGACAAGGCCTGTTCACCGCGGCTTCCGCGGCTTAAACTGATATAATAACCACCTTCGTTAAAAACCAGTCGCAAAAAATCAACCAGCGGCTTGCGCCTGGAAAGGATAAGCCAGCGGCCAAGGTTGGAGGCGGCATTTCGGAGGGCCCGTTTATCCCGTTCCGAAAATATTTGCTCCAGCTCCCTGTTATTTGTTTTGTGGTCATCTAGAAAAAGGGTTCCCTGCCTGGCCGGCGTTTCGGCCAAACAATCGCGTTCTTTCTGCGTGCTGTTTTCTGCTTGTTTTACACCGCTTGAAGCGCCGGCAAGGGCTGCGGCACTATCCTGCAGCTTTTCCCAAAGAGTACGCCCGGAAGCAGTACGAGACAGCAAAAAGAGCCCTTCGTCGGAAAGATGACCCGCTGGCGAGCGTAAAAATGCTGCCAGGGCCAAATCGTCCTCCCGGTCGGTGAGAAAAGTCAGCAGGTTGCCGACATCGATCACCTCCTGCCGCTGGTAAAAACCGCGCCCCCTGACCACGCTAAAGTTAATCCGGCACAACCGCAGGGCCTCTTCGTAAGTTTTGATCATGGTCCGCCGGTTAAGCAAAATGGCAATCGCCGGGCGGCCTCTGGCGGCTTCTTCACGCACACGCCCATATTGTTCATCATCGCCCCAAAAAACTTCCTTGATCTTATCGGCGATCAGGAGTGCTTCCTTGAAATGAGGCTTTAAATCCATTTGCTGGTCCCGGCCGGCGTCATTTTCACTGTCTCTTCGTTCACTGGAGACATAGTTCATGCCATCATCCCGTTTCTCTTTGGCACTGTCGACCAAAAATAACTCCACGCTGCCGGGGGCATCGTTGCCGGAACACCGGAGCAGCTGTGGTCGGGCGTCGTGTTCTTCATAAACGTCCCGGGCCAGGAGATCCTGGAAAAAAAGGTTAAAAAACTGAATCGGCACGGCAGCGGAGCGGAAATTGTCAGCAAAAATTATTTCCCCGCTGCGCACGGTCCGGTCGTCACTTATTTCGGAGCGGTATTGAAAAGCATAGTCCTGAGCTTGATTAAGCTGCAGTTCAAACAAATTCTGCTGGCAGCCGCTGGTGTGGTTTGCCTCTTTTAATTCTTCGCGGACCCTGGAAAAAAGTCGGACGTCGCCTCCCCGGAAAGAATAGATGGCCTGCTTTTCATCTCCGACGATAAAAACCCGGGGATTGACTATTTGGCCGCTCGGATCGGCGGCGATTTTTTTGATGATTTTCCACTGCAGGTCGTTGGTGTCCTGGAATTCATCAACCATGATATACTGGAAGCGATCTCTTAGTTCGTTAAGAATGGGCTTGTTTTTTTCCTCATCAAGCAGTTTTTCCGTTCTTAGCTGCAGGTCTTGAAAGTCCAGGTAGTTTTCTTCATTTTTTTGTTCATGGTATGCCCGCAGGCAGTAACGAGCCACAAAAGCCAAGGCGTTTAAAATCGTAAAACCGTTTTTTTCATGTTCTTCGGTAATTTCGAACCCTTCAATGGGAAAAGCTTCCAGGCGGTGACGAAGGGAAGCAAAACAGTCTTTGAGCTCTTTAAAAGATTTTTCCGGCCAGGCTTTTGGCGCGCTGCCGGATATTTTCAAACCCTGGGTTAAAGCCTTTTTAAGCTCAGCCAGCTCCTGCACGTTTATTTCCGGAATGCTTTGGGGATCATCTGCTTTCCCGGCGGTTTCTTTTTCCGCGATCCGGGAGATTTTATCTTGCAATGTCTTTATAAGGCTGAAGGCTTCTTCCCGTTTACGATCAACAGAATAGTCTGTTCCCGGCAATTCGGCTTCCATGTCTTCGAGGATCCTTAAGTGCTCCTCCAGGATGCCGCTGACATAAAGCTTGTAAATCGTTTCTCGTAAAATAATTGCGCGGTATTGTTCCAGCTGCTCCCGGTAATTCGGCCAGGTCCGCTCATTCATCAGGTGCAACCAGTAGCCGCTGACTTCACGCTTTTGGATAATGTTATAGACGCATTCGGCGATAACGCCCCGCGAAAATTCATCACTTAAGACCCGAATATGGGGCTCATCTTTTTTCGCCGCCAGTTCCCGCAGCGATTTGTTGATGCTTCTGCGCAGAAAGAATACTTTTTCCGTTTCATCTAAAACCCGGAAATAGGGGTCGATGCCGGCTTCGATGGGGTATTCCCGCAGCAGGGCGGCGCAAAAGGAATGAAAGGTGCTGATATAATTGTGCAGAAAAGTGTCTTTTAATTTTTGAAAATGAGCCTGCCCTGTTTGAGCCAGCTCTTTTTCTATGGCCTGGTAGATCCGTTCTTTCATTTCTACGGCCGCTTTGTCGGTAAAAGTGAGCACCATTAGGCGGTCCAAATAATGCTTTTCGCGTCCCAGGATTTTGATAATCCGGCGGGTAAGCACCTCGGTTTTGCCGGTACCCGCTCCGGCTGTAACAGCCATATTCCGCTGATAATCGGTGGCCAGGTGCTGATAAAGTGTCGGAGCGAAAGTGGTGGTCATAGTTTTGCTCTTCTCCCCATTTCTTTATGATCTGTTCGCCGGCTTAACCCGATAAAGGTCAGGCTCGTTTTGCAGGTTATAGTAAAGCCGGTCCAGGCGCAGCTGATCTTTACGACAGATCCTGTTAAAGGAACAGTTGGCGCAGGATTGGTCTGTTTCATTGCAAAGCGGCAGATGAAAAACGCCCTTATGCATCAGCCGGTAGATGCGGAGAACCTCTTCTTCGATGAATTTCAGTTTGTCATTAAATTCTTCTTCCCCCAAAAAGCCTTCCCGCTGACCGGAAAAAAGCGGTTTGTGATCGTCCACCTGATCCCGGTACTTGGCGCGCAGTTCTTCCTTGGCCAGGTAACCGCCGCGCTTGATTTGTTTGGGACTTTTTACCAGGTAAACCCCCGCCCCGCCCACTTTTTTACCGCTGCAATATTTTTCCGCATTTTCAACCAGGTATAACAGGGCCAGGGGTAAAGCGAAGCGCAGGCCCCTGAGCATTTTGGAAACATCCCCTGTTTCAGCGGTGGAATATTGATAAATGATCAGGTTGTCTGCAGCCGGCGCCAGATCGATGCGGTCAACTGCTATCTCTACAGCTAACTGGCCCTGCAGGTTTAAGGTTCCGGTCAATTCTCCCGCAAAAGGCACCAGCCGTTCGGGGGCATTTTTTTCATAATTGAGGAAAGCGGCGAACAAACCCGGACGCCTGGCTTCTTGGTCCTTCAGGCCGGCAGTAAGGCGGTCTTGAAACCGTTTTTCAAAAGCGTCGGTGAAGTCATTTTCCCGGCCGGCAAAATAGGTGATGATAGTTTCATAGAGCAGCTTTTCGGCGTCTGCCGGAACAGCCCCCGCCTTGGCCGCAGCCCGGGTATAATGTTGTAAAAAAGAGCGAATTAAAGCGCCTCTTTCAGTAGTATCGGGGTGGTAATCTGCTTCTTTTTTAAGGTCCATAACATTGTCCAGGAAAAAGCGCAAGGGGCAGGAAGCGTAGCGCTCCATGATTTCCGGCGTAAAGGCCGTGCGGCTGATTGTTTCCGCCAGCTTTTCGGTAACATAACTATCCCTGCCGTTTTCGGAGTTTTCGCAGCCTGTTCCTGCAGCAGGGAAAAGACCGTCATATTCCGAAAAGGAAGAAGCGCTCATGGTCAAGCCGTCAAATCTTAAGATATCCAGGAGCCGCCCGGTATAAGCTTGATCAGATTGATACAGCTCGGCGAGCAGGGGCCGGACCCGGTCATAATCATCGTCGACATGTTTGCCGATAAAAATCAGTTTTTCCCGGGTGCTGTCCAGCTTTTCTTTTGGGAACCCGTTATGTTCGGTCTCTTGCTCGGTGGCCGCGTTATTCTTTTCATGCGGCAGCTCTCTTTTCAGCTCCCGGATGAAAGGTGAAAGCGGAAGCATCCGGCCGTTGTAGCTGGCCGGGGCGCTTATGTGCAGTGCTTTCTTTGTTGAGCGCACCAGGTGGTAAAAACGGTTGCGGGCATAATCCACGCTGGTATAGGTCCTGCCCAAACTCAGACCTTCTTTCTGGGGCTGCAGGAAGTTGAATTCATCCCTGGCCGGAAATTCACCGTCCACCAGGCCGCAGGCAAAAATGTAATCCGCCGCCCGGTAATGGCCCTGTTCGATTGGTTCAATATTGACCGCCGGCTTGCCATCTTGTCCTGTCTCTCCAAATTCCGGGGAGAAGCTGTAGTTGAAGCGGGCTTCTTTCATAAGCCGCTCAAAAGCCCTGATTAACTCACTCACCGGTAGCCTGGTTTCAGGATCCAGCTTTTGAACAAAGTCGTCGAGCAGCTCCTTGACCTTCCTGATAATATGCCAGTCTCTGCTTTCAACAGCCGCTTCAGCTAAATCCTGTTCTGCTTTACATGAATCAAGCTTTGCCGGGGAGATATTTTTTTCAAAACTAAAGCGCTCCAAAAGATCCAGCACGGCGGCTTTAAACTCCCCGCCGTTCAAGCGCGACTGCCCAAAAGAAAGCGCCTTTTCCGCCTCCTGCAGGACAAAGAATTTTTTCAAAGCCTTATAAAACGCCTCTTTTTTCTCGGCCTCGTTATTCCAGCTCAATTTGTCCAAATACAGGGCCGCTACCGCCAGTACAGGCGTCCCCGGGGCCGGGTTGGCAACCCGGTACGCTTTGCGGGACAGGCTTTTTATATAGGGATAATCAAGCTCGATTGTAACTGCGCTTTCCCGGCCTGCTTTTGAGGCTATTTCCTGTTCAGTTAGCAGATCCAGGCCTGCGGAAACCTGGTATTCGTATAACTCAAAACTGGAGGGCCGGCTTTGATAGCTGATATAAGGGGAAGTAAATATCTTTTCCCGCAGGGGATAGGGATTGGGAACAGTGCGCTGGCAAACCAAGGCGTTAATAACCATCGCCGGCGGATAAGTGGTAAGCGGCAGGCCTTTGCTCAGGGTATAGGGAATATTGTACTCGGGAAAAACCTCGCCAATAATGGTACTGTAAAGATCATATTCGGGGAGGATCACTTTGATCCGGCTTAAGTCTGCTCCTTCATTTGCCAGCTGCTTTATTTTAACAGCCATGGCGGCAACTTCCGTATAACGGTTGTTTTCCTTGCTGATAAATATTTCCCGGTCATGCCTGCCGGGGTGTTGTCCGGTGGATTTAAAAAGCGCCCGGGCCACCGGGGCGAATGGATCGGTATAAGCGCCGCCGGAAGGCAAATCCTCTATTTGCCGAGGCGAAAATTCCGCCAGCACTTCAGTTAAGCTTGCTTCAATTCTTCCGGACTGCTCTGAGGCTTTTTCATCTGTACACTGTAAAAATACAGTTTGCGGAGCATAGCGGATCAGGCATTTAAAAAATTTGGCTTCCAGGGGAGTGAGGTGCGAAAAACCGAAAAATACAAAGCTCGAATCCTTCTCAAAGCCAAATCCGGAACATAAATTGGCTTCAGTAACCCGATCAAAAAACCGCTCAAGGGCGCTCCTGTAATCAACACCCTGCTCACTGAGCCGCTTTTCATACTCGTTATATATTTTAATCAGGTCATTTTCTCGGAAACCCGGTTTTTCAATCTCGAAATCACAAAAGGCTTGTTTAAGGTTTGTGGTAGAAGAGCGGCGGAAATTGTTGATAAATCCAGCGATCGCCCTGATGTATCCCTGGCGGTGGGTTTCTATATTTAAATACGGGACCAGGCCGGTGTTAATGATATTGCCGATAATCGATTCCATGAAAGGAATCGAGATTATCCCTTTTTGGCCGAGAGAGTATACAGCATAACGTTCCACAAGCTCTGTAACGGTAAATATCCTGGCTTCATCAAGGGCGGCAAATAGAGCGGCCACATGCTCTTTGTGCTCACTTTCGGGAATAATCATAACCGGGGAGCCAGCCGGGAACCATCTATCCTGCTGTTCAACCAGTAGCGGCCAGGAGACCGCCTTGAAGACTTTTGCATCGGACATGCCGGAAGTTTCCTCCGTGAAAATTGCCGGGGAAATATTGATGAACTGTTTTTTACAAGCAATAATTACAGTTTACGCGTCCATTGAAAGCCTGTCAAGAAATGCGATCGTGTCAAGGGGACGGGGTTGTTGACAACATTTTAAGGGCAGCATAAATTATCTGCTGAAGGTATCATCATAATTTGACAAAAAGAGCAGAGATAATTATCTGTGCAAGTTAAGAAGGGAAGGTTTGTCAGTAAGACAACTTGAAAGATTAACAGGCGTCAACAGGGCGAGCATGCAGAAAGTAAAAAGGGTAGTTGTCAACAACCCCGTCCCCTTGACACTAACCGGCTACCTGCCCTTTTTAACTGCTGCAGCGTAATTGAACTGGTAAAAGTAGTTTTGCCACTGTTGATCGGTGGTATTGTACTCATTGTCGCAGACAAAATGATCGATAAGCGCTTCCCGGGTTCTTAGGATTTCTCGCAACCTGTTTCTGTTTTTAGGATCTTCTACGGTTAAATAGAGCAGGTCGAGCGCTCTTTCAAATGCCGCCCGGCTGTAGTCTAAATGGCCCTTTTGCTTCCACTTGATGCAGCGCTCAATATCCGTGCCGATATTTGCCAGCTGTTCAATGAGCGACAGTTCGAACCAGCGCCCTGAGGCCGGGTCTTTGTGAACAGTCATTTGACCACCAGCTTTGCTACTACTTTTTTGATTTTTTCCCTGATTTCCTTACTTTCAACGCTACGGGACCTATTGTTCTGTGAGGGCCGTAAATTAATCATGGAATCGAACTCGAGCCAGTCATCCGTGCCAACCTGATCCGGGTAAAAGTTTATGCCCCACAGATTATTCTGCTCTGAACCCTGCTGCAGTAAAAAATCTTCCTGGTCCGAATGCAGCTCGGCGTCAACCACCATGATTTCCTTTTCAATATCAACAACAGCTTTGACCAGGCCGTCGAACATTTTTTCGGACATCTTTTTCAGTTCCTCATTGGTAATCTTGTCTTCGATGAGTCTCATGGTTTGCAATTCCTCTAATCGACAGGGATTATTTCTTTTATTAAGCTCATTAATTATATCATGCAGAAAATCATGGTTTCAATCAGACCTGAAGTGTTTTCGGCAAAATAAAAATACAGAACGCGGCAGTTAAAAATGCAGAGTCCGGCAAATAAGAAGGCATTGCCATGACCGGCTTGAATAATACACTCGAAGTCGGCGAAGAAAGGAGGGAAAATTAAGAGGTTATAACAATGCCGAATGTCATGGGGAATGTCATGGGGACGGGGTTGTTGACAACATTTTAAGGGTAGTATAAATCATCTGCTAAAGGTACCATTATAATTTGACAAAAAGAGCAGAGATAATTATCTGCGTAAGTTAAAAAGGGGAGGTTTGCCAGTAAGACAACTTGAAAAATTAACAGGCACCAACAGGGCGAGCATACAGAAAGTAAAAAGAGTAGCTGTCAACAACCCCGTCCCCCTGACACACACCCCTGACACACGTTACTCGAGCGGCACACCGGATTGTGCGAAGAAATTAAGCAGCATGACCTTCCCGTCCGGCTTGCGGCCCGAAAGTTCAGGATGAAATTGCACACCAAAAATTTCTTTTTCCCGGTGTCGAAAGATCTGCACCCGGCACAGTTCAGTCGAACCGAGCAGGATAAACTCTTCCGGCATTTCTTTAACCTCTTCTCCATGCCAGCTAAAGACGGTAACCGGGCTCTCCAGGCCGTCCAGCAGCAGATCGTCGGCCAACAATTCCACTTCAATATAGCCCAGCTCCTGGTAACCCATCGGGGCGACCAGGACACCGTAAGCCTGGGCGATCAGCTGATGCCCTCCGCAAATACCAAGCACCGGCAGTTCGGTTTCCCTTAAAAAATTGAATACCGCTTCCATCTCCGCGGGATTATAATCGGTCCAGGGCGCCGTCTGCCCGGAAATAAGCACGCAAACCGGGTCATGTTTCAAAACTCTTTCCTTACCCGCTTCCGGGTAATGGATGATATCAATATTTACGACCGCCTGCTGCTGCACATAATCCGCCAGGGTATAAGCCGGGTTCAT
>PUNU01000137.1 GCA_003551865.1 Syntrophomonadaceae bacterium | reverse complement strand
TGGGCAAGATCAACGCCGTAGTAGTGCAGGACGACCTGGTGGCGGTCAACCGGCGCCTGGCCCAGCCCCTGGAAAGAGAATGCCAGGCGGCAGACGAGCTGCTGCTGGCGGAACGCCCGTCCTGCTCCTGCGGTTTTGCCTTGGGTGAAACAGTCTCCCTGCCGAACATAACCGAACTTGAAGAACAAATTCTTCGCGGGATTAAAGCTTACCTGAACGCCCTGCAGGTCCCGGAGCATAGACAAAAAATCACCGCCCACGCCGAGCACTTGGAAATAATCGGCCGAAGGCGGGAAGCGGAGCCGCTTTTAAACCTGCTCAAAGTTGACAATAAATCAACCGGAACTGAACTGGTCGAGCACCTGGATTCTCTCATAAATCAAAACACCATCGCCCAAATCAACCGGGCTCTAACCGGAGATGCCATGATTGCCGAACGTTCGGTGGATGAGCTCCAGGAACTTTTAGCGGAAAGGGTTTTCAACACCGCCCAGCTGCAGGAACTTTTTCAACGCTGGCTAACCGGCGGTGAAGAAAAACCGCCCGAATATGTGCGGGTTACCCGTCGGGAAGAATCAGCCATGTTTAACCGCGAAAGGGGAACGGCTGAGCCAGGGGAGCCGGGACAAAAGGCACGCTCCTTCCTGGAGGAAAAATATCCCCGCCTCATCCCCCTGGCCGGATCGCTCAAGGAAGAAAAACTCTTCGCCTTGGCTTTGCTGTGGGGCTGGCTCAGCCAATACTGCCCGGCCGATAGAAGAGGCGAACAAGCCGGTGAAGACCGCCTTGATCTGTTTGAAGAGCTTTTAGTCGGCCGTCCTGACACAGAAATAAAAGGCTGGCGCGATTACCGGACCGAACTGGGCTCCCTGGGTGAACACCTGTTGACGGAGCAGATTCCCCTGCAGGAAAAATTCCTGGAAACCGCTACTGAAGCAGCAGTCTCCATGGTCACGGCAGAACAACTGCTGGAGTGCTGCTTCCGGTTAAACTCTTCCGCCTCCCACCGCTTTGAAATCTTGTTGGAACTGATGATTGACGAACCGTTTTTCCCAGCGGTAAGCCGGGAACTGGCCAAAAAACTGGCCGTAAAAATTTCTGCGGAAGAATCCGCTCCTCAGTTGAATATCATGGTCGGCATGCTGCGCGACGCGATAAAAACCTTCCCCAAAACAGGCGCCGGGCTGACCGCATCCCACCGGGATGATAAAAATGCTTCCCTGCAGGTCTTGCACAACCTGGCCCGGTGCGGCCTGATCTTACATGAAACCGAACAAATAGCTCAAAGCCCTCCGGCAAATGATAAAAACTGGGAGCGGCTTTACCGCATGCTCTCCCCTTTCGAGCTGTCGCTGGCCAGACTGGAAGAAGCTCCGGCCGGGGTCCTGCTCCCTGAGGTAACCGTTAAAAGGTGGAACCGCCGCTATGGTTCTTTGCTGGAACCCTTAAACAGCGCTTTTTCCCGCTATTTAGAACAGGAAACTTCTTCCCGCCGGCAAACCCTTTCCGGTCTTTTTAGGCAGCTGCCTGGCTGGACGGTAAAAGAAGGAAACGGCCGTGGGGTTTTCCTGGTTGTGCTCGACGGGGCCCGCCTAGATATTTGGGAAACCATGCTCGATAACGCTCTTGCAAACCACAATTTTACGGTGCTAAAAGAAGGCCTGCTTTGGGCTGCAATGCCGACGGTAACCGAAATTCAGGTACAACCGCTGATAGAGGAGGGCCTGCTCGGCCATATACTGAACATGGATGAACAGCTGGTAGCCGAACTAATATCCGATCCGCCCGCATTTCTTCAGGCTGTCGACAACCGGCACAACCGCGCGGACCGGGAAAAACCGCTAAAAGCAATGAAATACAACTTCGTTGACGAAAAAATACATGTATCCCGCGACCCACTGCCGGTACTGCTGGAAGAGCTGCTGTTACAAAGCCGCAAAAAACTGCACCCGCTTCTTGAATACCTGCCCGCCGGTTCACTTATGCTCCTGGTTTCCGACCACGGCTTTAAAACCAACCTCTACTTTGACAAAACCAACAAAGAAGAGCCTCTCTACCTGCACGGCGGCGACTCCTTTTTCGAAGTCCTCGCTCCCTGGTCTTTGTTAAAAAAAGCCTAGAATAGAGGATATTGGCTTTTTTGTTTCTGTTCGGCTCCAGCCAAACATGCGACCCAGAAAATAAAGCTCAAATGATTTATCCCTTTGGTAAATGATGTCTTTTGATCTAGAATAAGTAATAAGACAAGTTTTAATATTTTGGCATTTTAAACAAATTAATGTAGCAGATACTCCGTCCCCCTGCTACACCCCGCTACATATTTTATGGTGTTGAAAACCCTTTTAAGCCTTACTGTTCAGTTTTTCCTTATACTTGGAAACCATGTCCTTTTCCAAAACAACCGCAACCACCCCGGGGTCCAGCTGGGTTCCGGAGACTCGTTTTAGCTCTTCATAGGTTTCCGGAACAGTCTTAAGCGGGGCATAGGGACGCTCCCACAACATGGCATCCACAGAATCGGCGACGGCAATAATCCGCGCTCCCAGGGGAATCCTCTCACCCTTTAGCCCTTCGGGGTAACCGGCCCCGTCATAGCGCTCATGGTGATGCAGGACCAGGGGAATAACATCTTTCAGAAATTCTACCGGGGTTAATATTTCCGCCCCGATAACAGAATGCTTTTTAACCATTTCATATTCTTCTTTGCTCAAAGAACCGCTTTTTCGCAGGATATTTTCCGTCACGCCTATCTTTCCAATATCATGTAAGGTTGCCGCTTTCTTCAACTTGACCAACTGCTCTTCATCCAGGTCAAGCGCTTTTCCTATCATCTCCACCAGCTTGGTCACACGTTCCTGGTGACCCTTTGTATAAGCATCCTTGGCGTCAATTGCGTTTACCAGCGAGTTGACTGTTTCTTCATAATGCTTTTGGATGTTATGATAGGTTTTTTCGATTTGATCTTCCAAAGACTTATTGGCCAGCTGCAGCTCGCTCAGTTTTTTCCTGATCGAGCGGGATTCTTTTCGCCGAGAAATGCCTTTTTTTACGACATCCCGTACCGCTGCCTGATCAAAAGGCTTGATCAAATAATCAAGAGCTCCCAGCCGCAGGGCCTGGGTGGCCGTGTCAATCGACGCATAGGCGGTAATCATAACTACTTCAGTCGCCGGCACCTCCCGTTTAACTCTGCCTAAAAGATTTATACCATCGATATCCGGCATCCGGATATCGAGAACGATCAAATCGAACTCATCATCTTTAAGACAGTCGAGAGCCTGGGTGCCGTTAGCTGCAGTTATTACCTCGTAGTCATCCTTGAGAATCATGCGCAAAGATTCCCTGGGCCCAAGCTCGTCATCTACAACCAGGATTCTAGCCTTGCTGTTCATTTTCTTTTTCTCCCTTGTTTGTGTATTGGTTGGTAAAAACCGGTAATTGCACCTCAAACTCCAAAAATTTGCCGTTTGGTTTTTTGATCCGCAATTTCCCCCCGTGATCTTCAATGATTTTTTTACTGACCGGCAGTTCCAAAGAAATGGTATTGTCCGGCCTTATTTCCAAAGGATTAAATAGCCCCTCAACATCTTCCGGGTTGATCTTGCTGCCTGAGTTCATAAAAGCTATAGTTACCACCTCATTATGGGATTGATCCCGGGGAGTTAAAGTTTTTACAGTAATCGTCCCTCCTTTTTCCATCGTTTCAAACAAATATTTCAGGAGATAGGAAAAAGCCCTGCTCATGTTTAATTTATCGACCATTACTTTCGGGTTTTGATCGCAGTATTCGGTTTTGAGAGGCACACCTCGACTGATCCCCTGCTCGTGTAAAAGAGCCACCGCCGTTTCGACCAATTCGCGTGTATCAACAGCTTCGTGTTTGTACAACACCGCCGATGAAAAAGCTATCAGCTGATCTATCAGTTCATTTAACCGCTTGAGCTCCTGTTTGACCGTTTGCGAAAAGAAGTCTCTAAAACTGCTGTCGTCATATTTTTCCGGCAGCATCTGCGAAAAAGTCTGGATTGCCACCATGGGATTTTTAATTTCATGGGTCAGCTGGCTGACAAAGCGATTAAGCACTTCCATTTGCTCCACCTGGCGCTTTTCCAGTTCCGCCTGTTTTCGGGAAGTAATATCGTCAAAAATCATCACGCTGCCCAAAACTTCTCCTTCGCTATTGACCATCCGGTAAGTGCTCAGTTCGAGGGGGATACCGTCACGGGGCAGTTTAACTTCCTCTTTATGATAAGGGCGGCTGGTGATAAGAGTCTCGTAAAGCAAATCTCCCAGGGGACTGGGCAGGTTCCTTAAGTCGCTGCCGAGCATTTTATC
This sequence comes from Syntrophomonadaceae bacterium, assembly GCA_003551865.1. The sequence continues at coordinate 3,364 of PUNU01000137.1, read as the reverse complement.
CGGTTCGCTGGAGAGGATTTCCCCGGCTCGCTGGTTAAACGTAGTAATTTTATCTTCGTTGTTGATGGCCACCACGCCGCTGTTCATGAGCTGGAGGATGCTTTCTGTATATATTTTTTGGTTATATAGCCGCTCATGCAGATCGATGTCATTTAAAGCAATTGCTATATTCCCGCAGATGGTATAGAGTAACTCCAGCTCTTTTTCGTAGAAAGGGGCACCAGCTACTTTTGATCCCAGGCATAGAACACCGGCAAGCTGTCCGTATGCCAGAAGGGGGATGCACACCTGTGCATTCAGCATTTTAAGCTCCTGGATCAGTTCAGGTGAATAACCCCAGCCCTTTTGTCCCGCCGCCTCAGAAAAATGCAGAATCCTTCCTTCTTCCGAAAGCCAGGATATAATCCCTTCCCTCGGTTTGAATCGAAATTTTTCATGGATGTCAGGATCTAGACCTCTCTGCACCGCTATGAAATAATCGCCGCTGTGCGGTGCTTTCAAGAGGACCGAGAGTTTTGCCACCGGGACCAGCTCGTTGACTGCGTCTAAAAAAAGATCCAGAAATTTATCCTTGTTGAACTGATTGCTTAGGGCCCGAGAAAAATCGCTTAACACACGAGCCCAGGGTCGGGACGGATAACCTTGAGCGAGCTGCAGCTGCCGTTCGGCCAACATCTTATCATCATTTGAGTCTTCTCTCTCAGTCAGTCTCCCGGCCTTTTCCCAGGAGCGGTCAAGGGTTTTCTTTAACATCCAGGGCTCAAACGGAACTTGAATAAAATCGTAGAGGCAGCCGGACAATCGAGCGGCTTTTTCTTTGTCCCGCCCCAGCCCGACATAAACCAAATCGGGCTTGACTTTTTGCGCTTCCTGCAGCCATTCAGGAGCATGCCGCCAATCGATATCCGCCAGAACAACGCACCGGTCGAGATTCTTTAACAATTTCCAACTGTGAGCATCACCTTTGCTCTCAATCAAAAAATATTCTCCGGGGAAAAAATATTTAACTTCTTCCCGGTTTTCCTTCTCCTCAGTTACCAGTAAAACAGCCTTCAAAGTACTTACCTCTTTCTTTTTGACTTGTTGTAACTGCGGCTCTTTAATGCCTCAGAGGACATATCCGCTTTTGCATGGCAGAGTGATTTTAAACCTGGTTCCCCGGCCTTCAGTGCTGGTAAACTTAATCTGGCCGCCGTGAGAGGTTACGATTTTATGACTTATACTTAATCCGATACCGATGCCTTCCGATTTACGGGTAAAAAATGGGTCGAATATTTTATCTCTTATCGTTGCAGGTATTCCCACGCCCGTATCTTCAATATAGATAATAACCTGAGCAATTTCCTCATCACCGGGTAAAGGCTGCGGACCGTTTTCCCCACCGCGTTTTTTTCCGGCAGCAGCAGAAACGGCTACCGGGTGAGCGCCGATTTTCAGCATGCCTCCTTCAGGCATGGCGTGAACGGCATTGACACAAATATTTAGTAGAGCCTGCTTGATTAAACTGCGATCCGCTTCAATAGAAATAAGATCATAACTGTACTCTTTCTGAACGGTAATTTTTTGGCTTTCAGTCTGCGGAGAAAGAAGCAAAACAACCTCGTCAAGCACGGCGGGGAGGCTAACCGGCTCAAGGTCGAGGTCTGTTTCTTTAACAAAATTCAAAAGTTCCATAACCAGGCTGTTAATGCGTTCAATCTCATGACTTACGACCTGGGAATAATTATTGCGAAAGTCGTGATCATTGTATTTTTCCGGCAGCATTTCGGCAAAAGTTTTAATCGAGACAAGGGGGTTTTTGATCTCATGGGCTATGCCCGCAGCAATTTCACCCAGGTAAGCAAGCTTCTGGGCCTGGCTTTTTTCTCTTTCCAGTTTTTTGATTTGGGTGACATCGCTTAAAACCATAATCACTTCCCTGGATTCGCTGTCGGCAATTTCAACTACCGAAGTGTTGCATGACAGGTATCGTCTCTTTTTTCCCACCGGCAGTTTAATTTCCGTTTCACTGCTTCCCCACCCCTGTTTGATGGTTTTCTGAAAAAGCTCATACAAAGTATCCCCGAGCACAGGGGACGCTTTGCTCCCCAGGGCATCTTTTGTCTTAATCCCGGTAATCTCCTCCGCTTCACTGTTAAAAATGGTGATCACTTCTTTCTCGTTGACGGCAATTAGTCCGTTACCCATATTGGCCAAAACTTTTTCCAGGTAATGTTTTACGGCTAGCAAATCCTGGTAAAGACGAGCATTTTTCAAGGCTACTGCTATTTGAGAAGAAAGAATAGACAGTAATTGAACATCTTCTTTAAAATAAGGTTCCCCTGAACTTTTCGCTCCTAAGAACAATATCCCTTCCACTTTATGATCTGTTATCAGGGGCACCACCGCTTCTATCCCCGCTTTATCCATTTCCTGGTTCAAAGATTCACGGAGATTTTTTGATTTCATCCTTTTTAGATCAGTTTGCAAGAAGATATTTTTATCTTCCTCAACGTACGAAATAAGTATTTTCCTGGGAAGAGCCGGCTTAATTTCTGGGGCACCTTCAAAAGGCATACTATTAATCATCTTAGAAAAGTGAATCTTGTTTTTGGCCTTCCAACAAAAAAAGCCCCTTTCAAGATCCATGTCTTTCACAATATTTTGGGTAAGAGTATCAAGGAGTTTTTCAAAATCCAGCAAAGCAGCCAAGTCCCTGGACTTGTTTAATAAAGATGTATGATAATCAGTAGTTTTCTTGAAAAGGTAGCGATCCAAAAACAATTGAACTCTGTTTTTCACAGGAGGCAATAAAAAAATCATCGCTCCGGAAACCAATATTATAACTATTTCTATGCTTGCATCTAAATGCACCAATTCCAAGAAAATTAATAGGTTAAAAAGGATAATAAAAATACTTATAAGTATAATAGTTGTCAGTGCTATGGCAATATGCTTACGAAAAGCAACACGGATATCCATAAACCTATATTTAACTATAGCGTAACCAGTTGTGCCAACAAGAATGAGGGCAAAAACCGGTCCAAGAGAGCGTAAGTCCACAGGGCCTATTTGCCATATTCCTATCGAAGGGAGAACAATGTTGGTCATTGTTCCCGAAAAAACAAACAAGATATTACCCCATATAAAATATTTTAATTGCATACTTTGCAAGCCGCGCGAAAGAACTAACTTGTTGTAAAGCCGATAAATCGCACAAGAAATGATTCCAAAATAAAACAGGAAAAAAGGTACAGATGCAAAGGTAAATTGAGGGACTTTCAAATGAATTGGTTCTCTTATCCCTTCAACCAAAATAGGACTGAAAGAAATCAGGAAAAACCCCATAGTGACAGCTAAAATGGCAGAAGCAATCCTATTAGTA
>PUNU01000121.1 GCA_003551865.1 Syntrophomonadaceae bacterium | reverse complement strand
CGCGCTGCTTCCAAGATCGTTGTTCCCGGCGCTACTTCAATTTTTTGACCGTCAATGGTTAGGCTAATTGCTGACATCGGCTTCCCTCCCTACAGGAGTAATCATGATGCTGTCCCGGCGGCACTTTTCAATGCAGCTGCCACAGCGGGTGCAGAGCTCCTGGATAATTTCATGCACCTCTTTTTTCTCTCCCTTGATCGCATCCACAGGGCAGGCCCTGGCGCATGCGGTACATCCATCGCATACTTCGGGATCGATCCGGTATTCAAACAGCGGCTTGCAAATGCCGGCCCGGCAGAATTTATCGTTGATATGCTCTTCATATTCGTTGCGGAAGTAACGGATGGTGGTTAAAACCGGGTTCGGGCAGGTCTGGCCCAGGCCGCAAAGAGCGCTGTCCTTGATACTGACAGCCAGGCCGTCAAGGGTCTCCAGGTCTTCCGGAACACCTTCTCCTTCGGTAATGCGTCCCAGGATCTCGAGCATACGCTTTGTCCCCTCCCGGCAGGGCGTACACTTGCCGCAGGATTCCTTCTGGGTAAAGTTGAGGAAGTAATGGGCCAAATCCACCATGCAGGTCCGGTCGTCCATTACCACCAGGCCGCCGGAGCCCATTATTGCCCCCGCCTTGGTCAGTGAATCATAGTCGATCGGCAGATTGAACTGTTCATAGGGAATGCATCCACCCGACGGGCCGCCGGCCTGGACGGCCTTACAGTCACGGCCGCCCTTAATGCCCCCGCCGACATCAAAAACAATTTCACTGATTGTAATGCCCATCGGCACCTCGCAGAGACCTGTATTGCGTACTTTTCCGGCCAGGGCGAAAACCTTGGTGCCCTTGCTGCCCTCGGTTCCGACCTTGGCAAACTCTTCGGCTCCACCCTCTCGCAGGATCAGGGGAATATTGGCCAGGGTCTCAACGTTATTGATTGTGGTCGGCTTGCCGAATACACCAACCTGGGCGGGGAAAGGCGGCCGGGGGCGGGGCATGCCTCTTTTCCCTTCGATGGAAGCGAGAAGCGCCGTTTCTTCACCGCAGACAAACGCGCCGGCGCCTTCCTTGATATTCAGCTTAAAATTAAAATCGTAACCGAGAATATTTTCCCCCAGGAAGCCGTACTCCTCGGCCTGGGCGATCGCTGTTCTAAGCCTCTTGATGGCCAGGGGATATTCGGCCCGGCAGTAGATATAACCTTCGTCTGCTCCGATCGCTTTACCGCAGGCCAGCATGCCTTCAATAATTGAATGAGGATCCCCTTCGAGGATACTGCGGTCCATGAAAGCCCCGGGGTCGCCTTCGTCGGCATTGCAGACAACATATTTCTTGGTACCGGGTGCTTTATTGGTAAACTCCCATTTTAGCCCGGTTGGAAAACCGGCCCCACCGCGTCCCCGCAGGCCAGCCTGTTTGACTTCTTCACATACGGCGAGCGGTTCCATCTCCAAGACCCGGGAGAAAGCCCTGTACCCGCCGCGCATAATGTATTCATCGATGCTTTCGGGATCAATGACCCCGCTGTTACGCAAAACATTAAACTTTTGTTTGGCATAAAAAGGTATCGTATCGTAAAAACGGGCCGGCGCATCGACATCCGGTCCCTTGTAAAGCAGACGTTCCACTATTTCCCCGCCGACCAGGTGTTTTTCAACCAGCTCGGCCATATCTTTCGGCTTCAGGCGGCAGTAAAAAACCTCATCCGGGTAGACAACGATAATCGGACCCACTTCGCAAAATCCGGGGCAGCCGCCCATGACGAGGCGATACTTGTCTTTAATTCCCTGTTTCTCGAGTTCTTCCACCAGGGCTTCGGCAACCTGGTTGGAACCCGACGAGAGGCAGCCTGTCGCTCCACATATCATCAGGTGTTTCTCGTACAATCTATTCTAACCTCCTTCTCTCAAATTAGTTTTGTTAACAGATCACGAACTTTTCGTCCAGGGCAACCTTGTCGATGATCGCTTTGCGTTTTTCGGCACATTCCGAATCATCATGGCATATTGGACCTTCCACACAGCATTTAACAAAATCCTTACAGGGTGTGTTTTTGGTATGGGTGCACTTTTCACAGCAATGATCAATAAACTTCTCCACCGGGCCACCTCCTACTCTTTATTCATAACTTTCCAGAATATCTTTGACCTTGTCCGGGGTCAGCCGCCCGTGCGGGTTATCGTTGATCATAATAACCGGGGCCAGGGCACAACAACCTATACAGGCTACTTCTTCCAGGGTAAACCTCAGGTCATCCGTAGTTTCTCCCGAGGGTATGCCCAAAATTTCTTCAATGCGTTCGGCAATTTTGGGACTGCCCTGAATGTGGCAGGCCGTACCCTTACAGACCCTAATAATATTACGGCCGCGGGGTTTCAGTTTAAACTGGGCATAAAACGTGGTCACTCCGTAAAGGCGGCTCAAGGGTATGTGCATCCTATGAGCCACATGTTCCATAGCCGGCCGCGGCAGGTAGCCGAAATGGTCCTGCACTTTTTGCAAGATGGGGATAAGCATTTCTTTTTTGCCAAGGTACGGTTCGATAATCGAATCTACCTGGCTTAAATCAATGTCCTGGTCGAGAGCTGCTACTTCGGCCTCACTGCTCAAAACACTAACCTCCTTGTTGATTCTAGTTCTTATCGACAAAACTAAGATATAAAGTTCTCGTTTTTATACATAAATCCTGCTCAAAAAAATAGAATTTGAGAAAAATAGAACATGCCACTCTTTTTAAAACAGCTTAAATGGTGTAAAACCAATCCCGTCGGCGGCGACGAACCTGTAATCCACCCCGTTCCATTCACCCTGAAAGATTTGCGCCCTGCCTTCGTCGTGAATATGGCCAAACAGACAGCACTTAACGGCATACTGCTCCAGCAATTCGGTAAACGCGCTCGGCTGAGCCTGCCGATTAAAAGGCGGAAAGTGAAGAGCGGCGACGATAGCGGTGAACCCACGCCGGTGTGCGCTTTCCAGTGAAAGTCGAAGGCGCTGCACTTCCCGGTTGTAAATCTTTTGGTCGTGATCGTTGTCAAAGCCGTCCTCACCCGGGCACAACCAGCCCCTGGTGCCGCATACTGCCAGGCTGTTCCAAGAAAAATGATCATTCTGCAGTGCAAATACGGAGGACGGCAGGTGCGCCCTAACCTTGCTGATGGAGGACCACCAATAATCATGGTTGCCCCTGATCAAAAGCTTGGTGCCTTTAAGCGCAGCCAGCCATTGCAGGTCGGGAACCGCATCCCGTAAGTGCATGGCCCAGGAAATATCACCGGTGACTATGACCAGATCTTCATCTCCCACCGTCTTATCCCAGTTGGTTCGAATTTTTTCAGTGTGATTTTCCCAGTCCGGCCCGAAAATATCCATCGGTTTTTCCCGGCCGTGAGAAAGGTGCAAATCTCCGATCGCATGTACAGCCATGTTGCCTACCTCGCAGAGTAATCTTTTAACACTACAGCACAAATTTAGCCTACATCATTGCTCCGCTAATTCCCGGATATTGCGCTGTAGTATTAAGAAGCTTTAAAAACGGGATAATGCATATTATACCGGGCTTTGTCTACGGCCGGCCGACTGAAGGCGGCTTAAAACATCAGTACTCTCACGGCCTTCAACCCCATTATCTTATATTACTAAATCAGAAAATGAAATGCAAAAGAACCTTTTTTCTTGCTATTGATAGGTTTTATAACGAAAAATAAGCTTTGAAAATATTTTTATAAAATGATATACTGTCGTCAAGAATTAAAAAGACACACTACAAGAGTAAGGAGGTTTTAAACAGTGGACAAGCCTGCCCCAAGAAGGCCGCGCCGCTATTTGCGGAGCCGGATTACCCGCAAACTTATTTTAGACACTGCCCTGGAAGTTTTTCTGAGCGAAGGATACGCAAAAACAACCATCGCCAAAATCAGCCAGCAGGCAAAAGTTGGTTACGGCACAGTCTACAGCCATTTCAAAGGTAAGGACGACATCTTAAACAAAGTCGTTGACAATGTGCTGGCAGAGTTTTACAACCTTTTAGAAGTTCCTTTTGCCCCCGTCTCACAAGACGAAGCACGCAAGGCTTATTACGAACTGGTATTGACTTCTTTCCGCCTTGCAGAACAGCACCGCCCGATCATGAAGGTCTACCAGGAAGCACTGGGCCAATCAAAATCGATCGCCAACCACTGGTATAATATTAAAGATCATTTCATAGAAAATGCCGCCCGTTCCTTTAATTACTCCCAGGAAAAAGGCCTGGCCAAGGAATTTGATATCGAAACCGTGGCCAAGGCATATATCCTCCTGGTGGATCGTTTTATCTGGGAGGTAGTTAATGAAAGAGAAACAAATCTGGAGCATATCGCCGGGATCATCGTCGATATGCTATTTCACGGTTTCTTTAATCAAAGTGGCAGCAAATAGAATTAGTATCAACAACCGGCGTACAGGGTTATGTGGTTTTCTTTTTGCGATTAGTGCTTATCACTCTTTTTTCGGTAATGATTATGTCCACCCGGCGGTCCCATTTGTCTACCGGCACCTCCTGCAACAGCTGCAGTTCAAATGCCGGAGCCACGAGGGGCGTCAAAGGATCCAATCTTTTAAAAAACCGATCATAATAACCGCCTCCATAACCCAGGCGGTTTCCTTTTAGATCAAATGCAACTCCGGGTACGATTACCAGGTCAATGGCTTCCGGTTCAATTGGACGAAGAGTTGTCTCTGTGGGCTCAGGAATATTATAGGCACCGGGAGCCAGGTCACTTTCCCGGTCCAGGATCCGCGAGGGGATAAGTTCACGGTTTTCCGCCACAGCCTTGGGAGCAAACGCCATCTTGCCTTTTTTGATTGCCTCTTCAACCATGGGTCTGGTATCGACTTCACTGCCGAATGTGATAAAAAACATCACTTTTCGGGCATTGCGATAAACGGGAAGAGCGTAGAGTTGTTCGGCTATACTCCTGCTTTTACCGGCTATTTCTTCTTGCGACAGCCGGTCGCGCTGTCTGATGATTCTTCTGCGGATTGCTTTTTTATCCATCTTTCCCAGTGACCTGTCAACTAAGTTTGTTCTGTCTTAAAGATAGTTGTTGTAAAAATTACCAAATCAAGCTCTTGATTGTTTAACCGGACACTAGTAGGCCCGGGCCAGGTAGGTTGTCTCGACCGCTTTTTGACCGCAAACAATGCAGTTTTCATTTGCCGGCTTTTCATTAAACGGTATCAGGCGAATTGTTGCCCTGGTATCCTCTTTTACTTTTTCTTCACAGCTGTCATCGCCGCACCAGGGAGCAATAAAAAAGCCGCGCTTTTCTTCCATAATATTTTTAAACTCTTCGTAGTCGGAACCTCTGCGGGTATTGGCTTCTCGAAATTCGAGGGCCCGCCGCAGCATGTCGTTTTGCATTTCATCCAGGAGGCGGAGCAGCCGGGCGGCAATTTCTTCACGGGGCACAAATTCTTTTTCGCCGGTGTCCCGGCGCGCCAGAACAACCTGGTCTTTGTCCAGGTCGCGGGGGCCTATCTCGATCCGGATCGGCACGCCCCGCATTTCCCAATCGTTAAATTTCCAACCCGGCGAGTACTCTTCACGATCGTCCAGTCGCACCCTGACCCTCTCTTTAAGCAGGGTGCCCAGCTCAGCTGCGGCCTCGAGAACACGCTGCCGGTCTTTTTTGGTTAAAATTGGAACAATCACAGCCTGGGTCGGGGCCAAGCGGGGAGGGAGCACCAGCCCGCGGTCATCGCCATGAACCATGATCAGGGCACCGATCAATCTGGTTGAAACTCCCCACGAGGTCTGCCAAACATATTTTAGCCGATCGTCCTGATCGAGGTAAGTTATATCAAAGACTTTGGCAAAATGCTGGCCCAGGTTGTGGGAAGTGCCTGCCTGCAGGGCCCGGCCGTCGCTCATCAGGGCTTCCACACAGTAGGTGCGCAGGGCTCCGGCAAATTTTTCCCGTTCCGATTTGCGTCCCACCAGGGACGGAATTGCCATTTCCGTCTCCAGAAACTCCCGGTAAACCTCAAGCATTTTAAGAGTTTCATCCTCCGCTTCTTCCTCGGTGCGGTGACAGGTATGTCCCTCCTGCCAGAGAAATTCAGAGGTGCGTAAAAAGGGCCTGGTTGCTTTTTCCCAGCGGACAACATTGCACCACTGGTTGATCAACACCGGGAGATCGCGCCAAGACTGGACCCAGCGTGAATAAAAATCGCAGATTATTGCTTCGGAAGTAGGCCGGACCACCAGCGGTTCGGCCAGCACTTCTCCACCGCCCTTGGTTACCCAGGCGACTTCGGGGGCAAAGCCTTCAACGTGTTCGGCTTCTTTCTGCAATAATTCCTGCGGTATAAAGAGGGGAAAATAAGCATTTTGATGACCGGTCTCCTTAAACCTGCGGTCCAGAAGTTCTTTGATGGTTTCCCAGAGGACATAACCGGATGGGCGGATGGCCATAAAACCCTTTACAGGAGCATAATCCATCATTTCCGCCTTTAAGATTACATCAATGTACCACTGCGAGTAGTCAACCGATTTGGGCGTTATCTCCTTGACAAATTCTTTATCATGGTTCCGGTTTTCGTGTTTGCTTTTCTGTTCCACGGCTGTCACCCTTTCCGGATCTAATTAACAGATCTTTGCCGATTAAGAAATTCAACACCTGTTAATTCTAACACAGTTTTCAGCGCACGGCCAGTTCGCGGCGGGTCTCCAGCAGCTTTCGCCAGCTCTCACTGCTCAAGGGCCGGTTAAAACTGCGGAAGGTGGCAAGCTTGAAGCCGTGTTCGGCGGCCCAGTACCTGGTCTGCAAAATCGATTCGAGGTTAACCCCTGACGACCCCAGGCTGTAGTGCTCATAATGCTGCTCCAAGGCAAGCATCATCGTTTCGGCCATGCAGGCATAAGCCAGACCTTCTTCGAAACCGAAATCCCAGCCCAGTGAAGGCAATCCGGGCACCTCTATTATCCCGCCGTCGATGACCAGCACATCGGGCCGGGCCCGGTCAACTTCTTCACTGACGTTGGCCGGGCGTGAGATGTCACATACGATCGCACCGGCTTTTAAATTTCCGGCATGGATTACTTTTTCTGTAGCGCTGGTAGCACTGATCACCACATCTGTCCGGGCCAGCACGGCATCGATATCAGTGGAAAATTCGATCAAACCCCTGCGGCGTCCTTCGCCGTCGGCAAAAGCTTCAAAAGCTTCCATCGGTGCATCGGGAGAAGGCAGATCAGAACAGTCTGCCAAAAGATGCCCCATACTACCAGGCTTAAGAGGCCTTCCCTGTCTGAGCAGTGCCGACTGGTAACGGTATATTTCAGCAGCCACCAGGTGCAGTCTCTCGCTGGCGGTCCGGTTGTTCGGGTTGCCGATCAGGACCAGGCGGGGCATGGTTTCAGAAAGCAAGAGCGAAATACCGCGGCCAATAGAACCGGCCGCTCCCACTATTCCGGCCGTGACCTGTGAGCGGTCGACCTGCAGTTTCTCTGTAGCCGTATTTACTGCATCGACGGCGGCTACCACGGTATAGCTGTTGCCGGTGGTAATCGGCACTCCCTCGTTTTTCAGGTAAAGGCCGCCCATGGAAGCCACAGCAGTAAATGCACCCAGGCCGACTATCCTGGCCCCCCGCTCACGGGCCAGGGCCACGGCCGCTTTCAACTCGGCCAGGACCTGTTTGCGCGGCATTTCCAAAAACTCATCGGTAGTGCGAGGCAGGGCGATAAATTCACCGTAGGCGGATTTGCCGGCTTGAGAAATTATCCTGGTGCGGCCGGCAACGAAAGGCTCGACAAGATCACCAAACCTGCCGGTGAGCTCAGACAGCTCTTCTTCGCTGAAAGCCTTGAGACTTCTATCAAACTGATAATAATTTTTTAAATCAAGAGCATGGATAAGGAAAGCAAAACGCCCTTCGTCCGAGCTGTCGCCGGGGACAACTTCGGGAGCCCGGTAGGGTGCGAATCCGGAACAACTTTCCCCGTTATCCGGTCGCACCAGGTAAGAAAGAAAGCGGGCAGTATTACCTTCGCTCAAGGCATCGAGCATCGCATCCAGCCCTTTCAAGGCTTCCCGGCACTGGGCTTCATCAATAATCAGGGGGGGTTCGACCCGTATTACGGCACTGCCGTTTAAAGTGGGGGCCACCCGAACTTTTTCCACGTTCAGCAGGTAGGAAGAAATTGCCGGTGTCAGCAGTTCCTGCTCGGCCATTACTCCCAGCAGGCTGCCCGGAAACTGCTCCCGTTCCATATTAAACTCCACGCCCAACATCAAGCCGCGCCCTCTGACAGCTTTGATTAGATCGGGGTATTTTTGCTGCAGCTCAAGAAGACCTCTCTTAAACAAACGACCGCGGGCCCGGACCTGTTTAAGCAGGTTGTTTTCCTCATCGGTAAGAATATCGAGCACTTTGAGGCCAACCCTGCAGGCCAGCGAATTGCCGGCAAAGGTCGAAGAATGCTTGAGGGCAAAGTCCTCGTTATAGACCCTGTCATTGCTAAGGCAGGCACCGAGCGGCATAATTCCACCGCCCAGGGCCTTGGCCAGGACCAATACGTCGGGTATTACTTCTTCCTGCACACAGGCAAAAAGGCTGCCGGTCCGACCCAGGCCGGTTTGGATTTCGTCGAGGACCAAAAACACCCCGTGCTTTTCACAAACCTTCCCGGCTTCAGCCAGATAACCGGCAGGCGGTTCGACAATACCGCCTTCACCCTGGATCGGTTCGACCATAAAGGCGGCATAGTAACCGGGGCGGGCGGAAAGTTCCTTCTCCAGGGCATCGGTATCGCCGAAGGGGATATGTGCAAAGTGCTCGGCCGGGGCGCAGAAAGCTTCCTGGTAACCGGGGTTGCCGGTGGCCGATAATGCCCCAAAAGTTTTGCCGTGAAAACTGTTTTCAGTGGCCAGGATACCCGGGCGCCCGGCAGCCGAGCGGCAAAGCTTGATCGCCGCTTCTACCGCTTCAGCGCCGCTGTTGGCAAAAGTGACATAATCAAGCCCTTCCGGGGCCAGTTCAACCAGGCGGCCGGCAAGCTCGCCGGCGGCATCAAGGGCCGAGGGTTGAATGAAGTTTGGTTCCTTGGCACCGGAAAAGCGGTTGATTTCTTCCCACATCAATCCAGGGTTGTGCCCGAAAGGCAAGGCTCCGTATGCGGCAATACAATCAAGGTAGCGGCTGCCTTCTTCGTCATAAAGATAGCAGCCTTCGCCGCGGACATATTTTTGATCCAGCTTAATGCTTTCCAACATCTTCCCCAGGTGCGGGTTAACATAGCGGGTAAAATTATTCATGGTGTGGCCTCCAATTGCTTTGTGCACAATAATGTGCACATCAATACTGCCATTTTAACCCGGCAGCTGAAAAAAATCAATACCTGGAGAAGCTGCAGAAGCACCTGGTGAAGGCAGTCCCTGTCGTTTTAGCAGGAATAAAAATGCGGCATACTTGAACCCCGTGGCTCTACTACATGCCAGAATCGCCGGGAGTAACAATCGAAACGGCATGGCGATCAGGATCGAGGTTTTCTTTAACCAAACTCTGGGCCTGCTCGCGTTTGACTTCCTGGAGTATGGTGGGCAGGTCAAAAAGCTCCGTACCCCGGAAGCGGTAAGCCAGATAGTTGTTGGCAATGAATTCCAACGAGTTGAAACGCCTGACATAATCACCGAGCAATTTGCGGCGATGGCGTTCGAATTGTTCAGCGCCGATGCCCTTTTTATTCACTTCTTCCACGGCGTCCATGATCCGCCCGTAGAGCTGGTCGGGATCCCTGGTTTCTCCCCCGACCATTGTATAACCGTAGCTGTTTTCAGCCGTATACTCCGTCCCGAAATTATCGTCGATTAAATTTTCACGGTAGAGGTCATTGTAAAGCGGTTCGCTGGTCCCGAAAATTATGTCAATTACAAGTTCCATCAGGATTTCCCGGCGCATCAGATCCCGAGTCTGCAGGTTTTCCACCACCGCATCCTTAAATCCGAGCAAAAAGATCGGTTCGGAGACGACCAGCTCCTGCACCGATCTCCGCCGGGCAACCCCGGCCGGTTCCGATGGATAAAACCGCACTATCCGGCCCATCGGTTCATAACCGCGTCCGGCCAGGTTTTCTTCCACCTGCTTCCCGACCAGGTTCGGCTCCAGATCACCAACAACAAAAACGGCCATGTTGCTTGGATGATAAAATGTGTTGTAACAACGATAGAGCAGGTCCGGGGTAATCCGAGAAATGCTCTCCACGGTGCCGGCAATGTCATTGCGTACCGGATGCTCTTGGTACAAAGATTCGAGCAGGTTAAAAAATACCCGCCAGTGAGGATGATCTTCATACATTTTTATTTCCTGGGCGATGATGCCCTGTTCTTTCTGCACTGTTTTTTCTGTAAAATAAGGTTCCTGTACAAAGTTTAGCAGCTGCTCCAGGCTCTGTTCAAAGTTTTCCGTGCATGAAAAGAGATAGGTGGTCTGGGTGAACGATGTGTAAGCATTGGCTGAGGCACCCAGGGCAGCAAAACGATCAAAAACATTGCCCTCTTCGGATTCAAAAAGCTTGTGCTCCAAAAAATGGGCCACTCCATCGGGAACCGTTGTTACCTCTTCTTCCGGTTCCACCCGGAAGCGGTTGTCAATCGAACCAAAGCGTGTGGAATATATTGCATATTTCTTTTGGTAACCCGGCCTGGGAAGGATAAAAACATCCATCCCCGGGTAAACCCTGTAATGATAAAGGGTTTCCTGTAGGGCCCGGTTTTCAATCAGCCTGCAGTTATCGGCCATTTTCTTCACCGCCTCCTTCCCCGGGTCGCAGAAGATATACTGTATCCAGCTCAACTCTCCGGGCTACCTCCATAATTTCTTTCCTGCCAACCGCCTCAACCCCGGAAGTCAGTTCATCAATGGTATAGACTTTTCCTCCTACCGACCCGTCCAGGTGAAAACTGATAATCTGGTTGGGGTTGTCCTGTTTGGATTTCAACCGGTTAATCAAGCCCCGCTTCGTATTCTCAAGCTCGGCATCGGTGATATTTCCCAGGGCCATGTCAGCCACCTGCTGGTCAATAATTTCCCTTGCATTTTTGTAATCGGCATCATTAATTCCGGCTGAAATCAGCATCAGCCCCTTATGCCTTTCCAGACGGGACATGATGTAATAGGCCAAATTGGCTTCCTCCCGCACCTTGGTGAACAGTTTGGAATGTGGAAAGCCACCCAGGATGCCGCTGTATACCAAAAGAGGGCAGTGCAGGGCATCTTGAAAGCCGGTGTAAGTGCGAAAACCGAGAACCAGCTTGGCCTGGTTGACATTCATCTCTTCAGTGTAATGCTTGACTTCTGCGACCGGCTGCCCAATTTCCGTTTCCGGCAGGTATTTGGTATTTACACTGCGAGAAAAGTTAAAAGCTTCACCGGCTGCCTCCAAAACCTGTCCGGCTTCAAGATCGCCGATTACATAGAGGTCAATGGGATTGTGCATTAAAATCTCCCGGTAGTAACTGTAAAGAGCGGCGGCGTCTATCTTTTCGTAATCCTCCAGGCGGCCCAGTTTGTAGACTCCGAACTTTTCTTCCGAACACATTAAATTAAGGCAGCGCTCATGAGCATAGGCAATTTTGTCATTAAGCAGGGCCTTTATTTCTTTTTTCAGCTGGTTTTTTTCCTGGCTGACATAGTCCTCCCGGAAAGCTCCGTCAACAATGAGGGGATCGCCGATTACAGATCCGAGCATGGAGAGGGCCCTGTCCAGCATAGCACCGTTTTCCCCGAGATAACGGCCGTGGGCCGCCTCCAGGGTAAAGGCTAGTACGTGCTTCTCACCGCTTTTGATAATATCACTGGAAAATCCGGCCCCGTAAAGGTATTCCAGCTCCCTCTGCAAAGTAAGGTAATCGGGATAGATCCGGCAGCCCTGTTCAAGCACGGCCGGCAAAAGCGCATTTTTGGCAGCCAGTTCAAGGTTTAGCTCCTGGTGCAGGAAAAACCCGACCGATATGGTTTTAAATTTTGCGGTAGGCAAAAAAACCAGCCTGATTCCGTTTGGCAGGTAGTGGTACGAATAATTGGCCTGCAATCTCATCTCTCCTCCTCTCCGCATAAACAAACACCCGCCCAGACCGCCCGGCCCGGGCGCGTATTCACCGGCACCCAGTCACCCGGCAATTAACGTGGCTTGGAAAAAATTATTATTGGCCTCAGCATATCTGTCACCAAAGCCTCAGTCAACCATCCTCAAACAAGTCCCGGCACCCCGTCTTACGCTCTTAATATGTTGACAGGGCACTAGTTCCATACCGTTTCTGTTTTCTCCTGCCGTGAAGCAATCCGGCCGGAGCGGCAATGGTAAAAGCAACAACCTAAATAATGTCACAATATTTGCCGGCGTAAGCACCCGGATGTTCTTTTCACGTTACCGCTTTTAAAGCCGCTTTTTTAAAGTCTTCGATGATCCTCCCCGGTTTTACAGAACCACGCAACGCTGCCGCCGGGTGGTAAGTGGGCAAAATCCAAAAATCGGGTCCCGCAACCCAGCGACCCCGCAGATCGGCCAGCCTTGGCGCGGGCCCGAGCAGGTTGTTTACGGCAACCAGACCAAGGCAAACAACCACCCGGGGAGCAATCAGCTCGAGCTGCCTGTCCAGGTAAATGCGGCAGGCCTCCAGTTCTTTGTGATGCGGGTTGCGGTTGCCGGGAGGGCGGCATTTTACCGATCCTGTCATAAAAACTTCGCTTCTTTTGAAGCCGGCTTCGGCAAACAGGCTGTCAAGCAGGTCCCCGGCCCGCCCGACAAAAGGTCTTCCCCTTTCGTCTTCTTTTGCCCCGGGTGCTTCGCCCAGGAAGAAAATTTCAGCTTTTTCACTGCCGCCGCCGAAAACCACACTGCGGCGAGAAGCCGCCAGGGCACAGCGCTTACAGCTGTGGCAGAGTTCCTCAAGTTCGTCAAGGCTGGTTGCCCCGGCAATTATTTTCGCACTTTCTTCCATTTGTATCTCCCTGTACCTCCGTATCCTGAGCCCGGTTTCGGCAAGGCTGTCTGGGCAGGTTTCAGCCATCTACCGGGCGGTGCAATACAGCATTTTTTCTTTATCCCAGCTTTAGCTTGAAAATGCCGGGATTTCAAGCTGTTCCGCTTATTTAAAGCCCAAATAAGAGAGCAGCCAAGCCGCCATCCCGTCGCGGTTGTCCCGGTTTATTTCCAGCACGGCAGTATCGACTCGCTTTTTAAGGTTGTCACAGAAAGGTTCCGAGCCGGCCATAATCGTCGCTACCAGGGCATGGTGCGAGTCTAATGCGGCGGACACCGTATTCTTAAATTGCGGGGAGAAAAGCTCCATTTTGCCTATTTCATCTATGAGCAGACAGAGCGGGAATTTTTCGTCAAACGCTTTTTCGAGCTCTTCCAAAAACGGCTGCAGATTTTCCGGCCGGACCCCGTATCTTCCCACCCGCCGTCCGGTAGCAAAATCGACATGGGCCAGAACTGCCCGGTGTCCGGAAGATAGGGACACAATTTCAAAACCGCTTCGCCGCTTTCCTTTCCTTATTTCAGCGGTATAAAAACCTGCTGCTCGGCCTTTCAGCTTTTCGGCCAGGCGAATTATGACGGTGGTTTTTCCAACCCCCGGCACTCCGGTTAAGAGACAGTTGTTTTTTCCGGCATAAGGTGCTTTCTTGTGCATATCAAACATCCCCCGGGCGAACTCCGGATTTTTTCCGCACCCCGGCGTATTAAGGAGGCGGTGTCTGTTTAATAATACCCTCTTGACCGATGGACAGCAATTCCCAGGTGGACAGCTAATTACGCTACCTGCCAGGATATGATTTCTCTCTCAAGGGAAGGGAACCCTTTTACTAAGTTTAAACGTAACTACTCAACCTCTTGTCCTTGTTGAATGAAAAGCGGCGCCATGGGGACGGTTCGAACGTCCCCACTAATCTGGATTCTGACCTCTGACTTCTATTATGGGAGCCGGTGGAACCGTCCCCTGTGGCTTAGCGGGTTAAGCCTGAGTGGTTACGTTTTAACTTAAGAACAAATGGCAAGAAGCACTGTGGGGCTGTGCCCCACAGGCCCAGGTAGATTGCCGACTGTGTTTGACTTGTACAGGGCTTGGTGATAATATGAAAATGTGCAGAACAATCAGGCGCCCGTGGTGAAAGGGATATCACGCAGGCCTCCGGAGCCTGAAGTCGGGGTTCGAATCCCTGCGGGCGCACCATGTTCAGGAGCAACCTGCTCAAGGTTGCTCCTTAGATTATTCAGGCAAAGGAGATAGCATGTATCATGCCCAAAGTCAAATTTATCCCCCAAAAAAAAGAAATCGAAGTGTCTTCTGAAAAAACCATTCTGGAAGCGGCCAATGAAGCCGGCCTTTATATAGAAGGGGATTGCGCCGGCAGAGGCACCTGCGGTAAATGCAAAATAAAAACGCTTGAAGGCGGCGGCGGGAAAGCCACCGCTGCGGAAGAACAACACCTGTCGGAAAAAGAACTCAACGAAGGCTGGATCCTGGCCTGCCAACGAAACATCAGCCATGACATGGTTATTGAAGTGCCGATCCGCAAAGACGTTCATACCCGCAAGACTACTCTGCCCGGTGGTATCGAAGAGTTGGAGGCCGATCCGGCCGTAAAGAAAATAACAGTCAAGCTGAACCGCCCTGCCGTGGAAGACCAGAAAGCGGACCTGGAACGTTTAACAGGTTCTCTCAAACAGCAGAACCTCTCCATTAAACTGCGTGAATTAGCCGGCCTGCCCGGCCTTCTGCGCGACCACAATTTCGAAGTTACGGCGGCAATCGCCGGGAACCGTATTATCTCCATTGAACCCGGTGATACATCCGATCAGCTTTTTGGCGTAGCCTTTGACATAGGCACGACCACAATTATGGGCTCCTTAATCGACTTGAACAGCGCAGAAATTATCGCCGTTGCCGCGGCTACAAACCGCCAAAACATATACGGGGCCGACGTGATCTCCCGTATTAATCATGCCTCACAGGGCCACACTGAACTTAAGCAGCTGCAGGACAAGGTAATAGAGGCGGCAAATGAGATCCTAAAAGAACTGCTTAAACAAACCAAGGTAGCCAGGGACCGAATTTATGAAGCCGTCGCCGTAGGGAATACAACCATGAGCCACTTATTCATGGGGGTCGATCCGACTTACCTTGCCCCGGCACCCTTCATACCGGCATACACCCGGAGCCTGGAAGTGGAAGCCTCCGAACTGGGATTGGCGATCAGCCCCGCCGGAAGGGTTACATGCCTGCCCAACATAGCGGGTTATGTCGGCTCCGATACGGTGGGAGTTATTTTGGCCGCGGACATGGACAGGCGAAAAGACAACTGCGTCGCTATCGATATCGGCACCAATGGAGAACTGGTTTTAATAGCCAACGGTAAGCTAAGGGCCTGTTCAACCGCCGCCGGTCCGGCCTTCGAAGGCGCCCAGATTAAGCACGGTATGCGCGCCGCCGCCGGGGCCATCGAAACGGTAGTCTACTCCGACGGCGAAATAAAAATTAAAACGATCGAAGACGATACACCCCGCGGCATCTGCGGTTCCGGGCTGTTTGATGCCGCCGCCGCCCTGCTTGACGCAGGGCTAATCGAACCAAACGGGCGGTTTGTCAACCCGGAGGAAAATCCGGATCGGGTCCCTGAAAAGTTTCAAAAAAGAATGCGCCGCGGCAAAAACGGCTACGAGTTCATCCTCATCCCGGCCGGGGAAGCCGTCGGCGGCGAGGACATCGTTCTGACTCAAAATGACTTGAGGGAGCTTCAACTGGCCAAGGGAGCCATCTATGCCGGACTTAAAATCCTGCTGAAGGAAGCGGGCATAACTGAAGACGACCTCAACGAAGTCCTGCTGGCCGGGGCTTTCGGCAACTATGTTCGCAAAGAAAGCGCACTTGGCATCGGCCTGATCCCCCAAATGCCTTTGGAAAAAATCACCGCCGTAGGAAACGCCGCCGGTGACGGGGCCAAAATAGCTTTAGCTTCCCAAGCCATGCGCCTCAGGGCGGCTGAATTTGCCGATAATGTGGAACATGTAGAGCTCTCAACCAGGAGGGATTTCCAGGATATCTTCGTTGAAGCAATGGCTTTCAGCCGGGAATAAATACACTTTAGGGCACCGATGAAAAGGGTGCAGGAAACAAGCTTCTTAACGGAGAATATATAGATGCCTGAACATCAAGCCGGTAAATACATTTGAATTGAAGATTTGCAGGATTGCAGGAGGAGGAGCTAAATGATCAAAGCCAAAGAAGTAATGACCACCCCGGTTGTCAGTGTTACCGAAGACAAAACCCTGCAGGATGTTATAGAACTGCTGTCCAAGCACCGCTTAAGCGGACTGCCGGTAGTTGACCGTGAAGGCATGCTGAAGGGTATTATCTCCGATACAGACATCGTTCGCTATTCCCAGAAGATCAGCATCGTTCCCAAAGCCGACTTGTCAGGCTGGGTTTCTCCCTATGCCGATGTTTCCGACCTTGTGACCATACAGCGGGGCAGGGATATCCTGCATAATGCAGCCGTCGGTGAAGTAATGACCAAGAAAGTATATACGGCCAAAGAAGACGACTCCGCAAACGAAGTGGCCCGCCTGATGAACCGCCGCCGCATTAACCGGGTACCCATCGTCGACAGCAGGGGAAAACTGGTCGGCATTATCACCAGGGCTGATATAGTGCAGTGCATGGCCAAATTTGAACCTGATGATTCGTGAGGATGAAATTGAAGAGCAAGCTTACCAATGAAATAAAAGAAACAGGCGGTCACCGGAACCGCCTTTTTGTCTTTAAAATGCTGACAGCCCTGTGGCTCGGCAAACTCCTTCTCAGGCTGACCCGTCTCACAGGCCGGGGGGGGACAACTCTGCCCGGCAGAACCGCCTTAAAAATTAACCCCGACATTGCCTCCCAACTGACCGGACAGCTAACAGGCGGCAGTCTGCTGATTACCGGAACCAATGGCAAAACCACGACCTCCGCACTCGTTTCCACCATATTAAAAGAAAACGGCTGCAGATACATTCATAACTATTCCGGCTCAAACATGATCTGGGGAATCACCTCTACCCTGATTGAAGCTTCCACCCCGACAGGGCGGCTTGAAGGAAACTGGGCGGTAATGGAGGTAGACGAGGGCGCTTTTCCGTCCGTGGTCCATAACCTCCGACCGCATGGAATAGTTGTAACCAATATATTTAGGGACCAGCTGGACCGTTACGGGGAAATCGATCAAATCCAAGGCTCGATTGGAAAAGGGCTCCAGGCCCAGCCGGAAGAAGGGTTCCAGGTCCTCAACGCCGACGATCCAAGCCTGGTAATGCTGGACAGCGGAGTGGCAAAAAGGATGACCTACGGGCTCGAGACAGAACTGCAGGATTCCGTCTATCAAAATACCGGACGGGATATTAAAGTCTGCCCGGCTTGCCATAAAATGCTGGAATATACAATAATCTATTTTGCCCACCTGGGCCACTATTACTGCCCTTCCTGCAACTACCGGCGTCCCAAACCCGATATCAAGCTGAACGAACACATCCGCAATTCCGACGGCACAGCCCACCTGCGAATTGGCCTTCCTGACGATGAGTTCACATTAAACTTTCCCCTCCTGGGCACCTACAACCTTTACAATGTCCTGGCAGCGGTGGCCTGCAGTTACTCCCTTTTCGTGCCCATACCGGTAATTAAACGAGCCCTCGAACGCGTGGTCCCTTCATTCGGCAGGATGGAAAGGTTTACTGTAAACAACAAAACAATGATCATGGCCCTGATCAAGAACCCGGTCAGCACAAATGAAGTACTGCGCACCATTTTGAATGAACCGGGAAGGATCAACCTGGTAGTGGCAATCAACGATAAAATAGCCGACGGCACCGATATATCGTGGCTGTGGGATGTCAGCTTTGAAGAGCTGGCAGCGGTCAAAGAAAGGCTTTCGACTGTGTTCGTATCAGGCCTACGTGCCCTGGAAATGGCCGTGCGGTTAAAATATGCCGGTCTCGATCCCGGGCGGTTCGAAATTACAGAAGATACGGGCCGGGCAATTAAATCAGCCCTGGAGCAAACCGCTTCAGGAGATAAACTTTATATCCTGCCCACTTACACAGCAATGCTGGAAATGCACCGTTACATAAACAGGATGGGTCTGGGCAAACCTTACTGGGAGGACTGATGATGGCCGCAGCAAGCATTTATCATCTGTATCCGCAACACTTGAATCTCTACGGGGACCGGGGCAACCTGATCGCCCTGTGCCGTAGGGCCGAGTGGCACGGTATCGAAACGGCGGTTATTCCCGTCAGGCCGGGAGAAAAAATTGATTTTGCCCGCTGTGACCTTCTTTTTATGGGCGGCGGCCAAGACAGCGACCAAAAACGGGTGGCCGCAGATCTTAAATCTCGCCGAGAGGAAATGCGCGGGGCTATCGAGGAAGGAATGGTTGTTTTTGCCGTCTGCGGATCGTATCAACTTATGGGCAGTTACTATACCACCGCTTCAGGTGAACGACTCGGCGGTTTGGAAATCCTGGATCTCTACACTGAAGCGGGCAAAAAAAGGTTGATCGGCAACGCGGTTATTGAATCTGACCTGTGGGACCCACCACGCACGCTGGCCGGCTTTGAGAATCACGGCGGCAGGACTTTCTTGGGCCCCGATCTGCAACCGCTGGGCCGGGTCCGGCAAGGTTACGGCAATAACGGTACAGATAAAACAGAAGGTGCCGTTTATAAAAATGTAATCGGCACCTACCTTCACGGCTCTTTACTGCCCAAAAACCCCTGGCTAACGGATTATCTGTTGAAAAAAACTCTGGCTTACCGCGGGCGGGAATGCAAACTGCGGGATCTTGACGACTCGCTGGAAGAGCAGGCACACCGCGCTGCCATAAAGCTGGCCCGTTCCCGCCGCTATAAACTGCGATCACTGCGATCAGAGAGAGCCTGAGTTAGCCTGTAGCTGAAATTTAATAAAGATACTCTATTTCCGCTTCTTCGTAAAGCGATCCCACCAGCTCGTTAATAACTGCAGTAATTTTTTCCTCGACAAGGACGTCCATAGCTTCTTCGCTGACATCTTCAAAATTTACTTTCTCTTCTTCTTTGCGATCGAGGACTTCGATAATGTGATAGCCGAAGTCGGTGCTTACCGGATCACTGATCTCACCGACATCAAGGGCAAAAGCCGCTTCTTCAAACTCGCCGACCATTGCTCCGCGCCCAAAAAAGCCGAGATAACCTCCCTCGTCCTTGTTGGAAACATCGGTCGAATACTGCGCAGCCAGTTCGGCAAAATCTTCTCCTTCTCCGAGCAGTCCCATGACTTCTTCCGCTTCTTCCTCGGTTTCAACCAAAATGTGCCTGGCTTCGATTTCTTCAGGCTGTTCAAACATTTGCAGGTTCTCGGCAAAAAATTCTCGGGCTTCTTCTTCGGAGGGGTCAACCCGCTCCAGGGCCAGTTTGCGAACCAAAAGGTTTAAGCGGGCATCTTCCTTGAACTCCTCCAGGCTGAGCCCGTAATATTCAAGAACAGTAATAAATTCGTCTTCCGAACCCTGGAAACTCTCCTCCACAATGGCATCAATTTCTTCGTCCAGCTCTTCTTCGCTGACTGATACGCCCGCATTTTCAGCTTCCTGGGCAATTAGCTTCCTGGTGACAAGCTGGTCGAGCGCTTCTCTGCCGCCCTGGGCGTACATTGCCTCAAACAATTCTCCTTCAGTGATCGATTCCCCGTTGACTGTTGCTACTGCCCGGTCGCGCTGCGGCCCCTGCTGCAGAAGGATTAAACCCAAAACCACCACCGCCACCGCCAGGAGAGCAATAATTAACGGTTGGGGCTTCAAATAATCTTTCAGCTTTTCACTTAAGCCCTGTCTTTCTGTTTGCACCACTTTCCCCTTCCTCCCAATTATTATTACGGGATAATCTTGTTCATCGGAAATTCCAGTATTCCCTCCGCTCCCGCTTCCTGCAGTTCACAAATTAATGTGCGCACTTTTTTTTCATCAACGACACTTTCAACTGCCACCCAATCATCGGCACAAAGGTTGGAAACGGTCGGTTTGCGCAGAGCCGGAAGCAAATCTATCACCCGGTTCAAGTTGCTGCTGTGCACGTTCATTTTTAGCATTACTTTCTGCTCCGCAAGCAGGGCCCCTTTCAAAAGGGTGACCATGCGATCGACCTTTTTCTTTTTCCAGGGATCTTTCCAGCTGCTGTGGTTCATGATTACCCGGGGAGTAGAAACCAGGATTGTCTCAATGATCCGCAGCTGGTTTGCTTTCAGCGAACGACCGGTCTCGGTCAGTTCGGCAATGGCATCGGCCAAAAAGGGCGGTTTAACTTCCGTGGCGCCCCAAGAAAAAGAAACGGAGGCTTTGACCCCTTTTTCTTTTAGATACCGGCGGGTGGTTTCAACCAGTTCTGTAGCAATGCGCTTGCCTTTTAAATCTTCTACGCCGTTTATATTCGAATCCTGGGGCACGGCTAAAACGAGGCGTACCGGCCTCAGTCCGCGTTTCGAATAATTTAAATCAGTCAGTTCTTTTACATCGGCCGCCGTTTCAGTAATCCAGTCTTTGCCGGTCAGGCCGACATCAAGAACCTGGTCTTCGACATATTTCGGAATTTCCTGGGCCCGCATCAGGACGCATTCGATCTCTTCATCATCGATGTAGGGATAGTACGAGCGATCGCCAATCTGGATATGGTAGCCGGCTTTCTTAAAAATTTCGAGGGTGGTGTTCTGTAAACTGCCGGCCGGCAGGCCCAGCTTTAACTTGTTCATTGCTCTCGCCCCTTTTGCTTGATTTAATAGTAATAAGGTAGCACGTCCACCCACGGCTGTCAATGTAACCCGTCGGCTGCAGGCAGAGCCAAACTCCGGTACAACCTGCTGCGGTAATGTTCTTTAAATAAGGAAGGATTAATGCAAGCAGGCAAAGAAATAATGATAATAGTTCACCGGTGGCCCGGCATTAAGTTTGAATATTTAACGGCAGAATAAGTGAACTGCTCTGTTATGACAGGACACCGGACAATAAGGAGGCTGAAATATGAACCAGAGTGAAATGAGCAGGGCAAAACGCCACCTTGAAACAACCGGGAAGATGAAAGAAATGCTGCCGCGTTTTTTCATGCGCCAGATGGAAAGACGGATGGGCAACGAGCCCCTGGCCTGGTGTATGGTCGGTGTGCCCCCGGAGCTGCTTAAAGCTTTCGACCTGCTTTTCGAGTGGCCGGAAAACTTCGGCACCATGTGCGCCAGCAGACAGGTTGCTCCCCGTTTTATCGAGGTGGCCGAAAATGACGGTTACTCGCCGGAACTCTGTTCATATGTAACAAACACCATGGGTTACTGCAGGTTGTTCAAGGATACGGGTGAAGCTCCGCCGGAATCACCCCTGCCGGGTGGAATGGGTGTCCCCTCAATGCTCCTCGGTTCGGGATTTATCTGCGAACCCCGTTGGAAATGGTTCCAGTCGATAGCAACCCGTTATTTCGACGTGCCGGTTTACAGCAGCGATCCTCTTGCACCACCCTGGGATATAGACCCCCATGACCCGCGCATCGAAGAACACTACCTTTCTTTACTGCGCGAAGATCTGGCCGCCCAGATCGAATTTATGGAAAAACACACCGGCCGAAAACTGGATCTTGACCAGCTTAAGGAAATCCTGGCCCTCTCACATCAAGCCCTGGCTTACTGGCGCGATACCCTGGCCCTGCGCAAAAACATACCGACACCGATGGGCTCAACCGATTATTTCCATGCCATCATTCCCCAGATGTACCTGGTTGGAGACCAGGAAGCGGTAGATTTTTACCGTGAGATGTATGAAGAAGTCAAAGATCGGGTGGAGCGAAAGGTGGGAATTGTTGATGAAGAAAAGTACCGCCTGATCTGGTTCGGTCTTCCACCGTGGTTCAATATGGGCATCTTTAATTACCTGGAATCACTGGGCGCAGTATTTGCTTATGAGTCCACCTATAACGTAGGAGATCATTTCGAGGTCGATTTAAGCGATCCGCTGGAAGCCATCGTCCGGCGCACCTGGCAGAGGGTTTTAAAAATGCATGAATACGGGGCAGAGGCCATGCCCGAGTTATGTAACCCAGCCGTGTTCGGTGGATTTGTAGGCAGTAGTCTTTTGGGAGAACTGGTTGAAGAATACAGCCTTGACGGGGCGGTAATGCACCTGACCCGCTCCTGCCGTGCTGTTTCATTTGGCGAAGTACATACCAAAAACAGGCTGGCCAGGCTTGGTGTGCCTTCCCTGATTTTCGAAAGTGACATGGCCGACCCCCGTCTCTGGTCAGACGCCCAGATAAAGACCAGGCTCAACGCTTTCCTGGAAACCGTAGACAAAACCAGGCAAGGAGGAAAACTCGATGAGCAGTAAGCAAAATGATACAAATTATTTATCCGGGCCTACCGCCCGTCTGGAACAAAACATTCGCGAAATAAAGAAAAAACACGGCAAACCGGTAATCGGTTACCTGTGTTGTTTTGCTCCACCGGAGATCATCAGCGCCGCCGGCGCCCTCCCTTACCGGATTACCGGTTTACCCGGAAGCGACACCTCAAAAGCCGATGCTTATGTAGAACCTTACGGCTGCACCTACGTACGCAATATTCTTGCCCGCGTCGCCCGGGGTGAACTTGACTTTTTAGACGGCCTGGTAATCTCGCACAGCTGTGACATGGTGCAGAGGCTCTACGGAATATGGACCTACTATCATCCCCTGCCCTACTCTTACCTATTCAATGTACCCCACCAGCTTACTCCCTGGGGAGGGAGGTTTTTTAAACGGGAGTTGGGCTTTTTCCAGGAAAGCCTGGAAAATTTCACCGGTCTAAAGGTTCCTCCCGGTCAATTAAAAGAAACTGTCGCCCTATACAACAAAAACCGCGCCCTGATCCGGGAGCTCTACCAACTTCGCAAAGTGAAACCACCTCTGATTGAAGGCAGTGAAATGCTCGAGCTCCTTCTGGAAGGGGGAACCCTTCCGGCCGAAGGTTATACCGGACGGCTTGAGGATGCCCTAAAAACCGTAAGGCAGCGTGAGCCTGGAAAAACCAAAAAGCCGCGTCTGATGATCTGGGGCAGCATTATGGATCACCCGGCCCTTTTTGAAATGATCGAAGAAGCGGGCGGCAGTGTGGTTGCCGACGATACCTGTATAGGTTCCCGGGTCTGGGACAAAGACGTGCCGGTAACCGATGATCCCTATGACGGACTGACCGAACATTACTTCTTCAACTTTCAATGCCCGCGCACCGACCGCGGTCCCGGGATCGCGCGCTTCGACTACATACTGGAAAGAGCCCGGGAATACGAAGTCGACGGAGTGGTCGGTTACTGCATTTCTTTCTGCGATCCGCACAAGTTTGATTACCCCGACCTGCGTGATTACCTGAAAGAAGAAGGCCTGCCGATGCTTTTAATCGACGACAACTACAGCTTCGAACCCGCCGGGGCCATTAAAACCAGGCTGCAGGCTTTTGTTGAAATGCTTTAGGCTTCAAAAAAATCTTGTGCCCCCGCCCTAAATATGAGAAAATAATAACATTAATTTATGGGAAGCAGTTTTTTCGCGGAAAAGGTGAGTGGTTATATGTCATTAATAATTAAAAAATATGGGGGCACCTCGGTTGCATCACTGGACCATATTCGCCGGGTGGCCTGGGCCCTGGCCTCTGCAAAAGAAAATGGAGAACAGATAGTGGCGGTTGTTTCCGCCATGGGCGGGGAAACCGACCGGCTCCTGGACCTGGCTTCAGAAATAACTCCCATTCCTTCCGGGCGGGAGCAGGATGCCCTGGTTTCCACCGGAGAACAGGTGTGTGCGGCCCTGCTGGCCATCACCCTGGAAAGCATCGGCCACCCGGCCAGGTCTTTTACCGGGATGCAGCTGCCCCTGCTCACCGACGGTAACTATGCCAAGGCCCGGATCCTGGACCTAAAAACCGACATCCTTAAACAGGCGCTCGATGACGGTATTGTCCCGGTCGTAGCCGGTTTCCAGGGAGTTGCCGAAGACGGCAGTATAACCACCCTCGGTCGGGGCGGCTCCGACACTACGGCGGTTGCCCTGGCTGCCGGACTGAAAGCCGACTGCTGTGAAATTTACACCGACGTAGACGGGGTTTATACGGCCGACCCCGGAATCTGCCCCCGGGCCCGCCATCTCGAAAGGATATGCTACCAGGAAATGCTTGAACTGGCCGGACTCGGTGCAAAAGTCCTGCATGTCCGTTCTGTGGAACTGGCGCAAAAATACCAGGTGCCCCTGGTTGTAAAACCGTCGGCCGGAGGAGAAAAATTTACCTGGATTGTAAATGAGGAGGATGTTATGGAAAATTCGATTATCAAGGGCGTAACTCTGGAGAAAAATGTCTCTAAAATATCGATTATTCGTGTTCCCGACCGTCCGGGCATTGCCCACAAGATTCTTTCGCCACTGGCCGAGGCGGCAATCAATGTAGATATGATTATTCAGAACGTCAGCATAGACGGATTCGCCGATTTGACCTTTACAATTTCCTCCGCCGACCTGGAAAAATCCAACAAACTGGTCAACGAAGTGGCCCGTGAAATCGGGGCCCTTGAAGTGTTGGCCGACAACAATATTGTCAAAGTATCCGCCGTCGGGATCGGGATCAAAACAAATCCGGGTGTTGCCGCACGGATGTTTAAAGCGCTCGCTTCGGAAAGCATTAATATCGAAATGATCAGCACTTCCGAGTACCGTATTTCCTGTGTGGTTGAAGAAAAGTACGGCGAGCTTGCAGTAAGGGCGATCCACCATGCTTTCGGCCTTGACGCTTCCGGACAGCAAAACCCCGAAGAATAGCGATGCCGCCCAAAAGATAACCGACAGTAAGGAGGCTCTCAATGAATAACGATAAACTGCTGCGCCTCTGGCACGGGTTCTGGCAAATTGCCGATCCCAAAATATGGATTGCTTCAACCATTCCGATGGCTGTAGGTGCTGCTATCGCTTTTGCTCACCGGGAAAGCTTCGACTGGGGATGGTTTTTGCTCGGGGCGGCGGCCATTTACCTCCTGGAAACCGGGAAAAATGCAATTAATGAATATACAGATTACCTGAGCGGAGTAGACCGTTTTGTCACCCCCGACAAGAGGACTCCTTTCAGCGGCGGTAAAAAAACGATCGTTGACGGCAAGCTGACATTAAGGGAAAACCTGGCTATAGGTGCGGTGACCATCGGGGCCGGATGCCTGCTCGGCCTTTACGTCGTGTTTGTCAGGGATTTCAACGTGCTCTGGTTCGGACTGGCCGGAGTTTTCTTCGCCCTCTTTTACAGCATTCCGCCGCTTAAGTTTTCTTACCGCGGCCTGGGAGAACCGGTAGTCGGCCTTACATTCGGGCCGCTGATCACCTGCGGCACCTACCTGGTCCAGACACACACTCTAACCTTCGAGGTCTTTATTGCATCCCTGCCCCTCGGCTTCATTATCGCCAATGTGCTCTGGATTAACCAGTACCCCGACTATGAAGCCGATTTAAAAGGAGGTAAACTAAACGGGGTGGTTCGCCTGGGCAAAGAAAAAGGGATAAACATCTACGCCCTGCTTTTTGGGCTGGCCTACCTGTTCCTGCTTTTGCTGACTTTCTACAGCAATAATGTTCTCTGGCTGCTGCCGTTTATCGGCCTGCCCCTGGCAGTAAGAGCGATTCTAATCGCCCGGAGGCATTTTAACAACATCCCCCGTTTGATCGAAGCCAATGCCAGGACCATTCAGGTCTACCAGCTTACCGGGCTGACCATGACCGCCGCCGCCCTGCTGCCGGCACTGCTCGGTTGAGTGACCATCAACCTGCCTGCCGCGGATTTACCCCTCACTTGGCTGCATAACACCCGATCATTTACAGCCGTTGAACAAATTTTCTCCTTTTTGGGCCCGCCTGTGCTTAGCCTACAGCTTCTCAGCGGCCGGCCTTCCGTCCGGTTGTCCGGAAAAATCCGTTATTACAAGCAATGCGGGCTACTTAAAAAAAAACGGTTTGTGGTCTTCAATAACGGTTTGATTATCTTTTAAAGCTTTTCTGATGTCTTTTGGTATACAAAACATCCCTTCGTGGGTTTCACCATTATAAAAGCGAAGCTGACCGTCCAGGTTTCCCAGCTTTTGATCAATATCTTCAGGGCTAATATTGAAAATTAATTCATCCTCACAGCCAATAATGTAACCCCAGGAGCTGTCAAAAGACGGTATGAAGGTGTGATAGGAGCTGATCGTGCTAAAAGACAACCGCATCGTGTTTCTAATTGCCGCATGAACGCTCAGGTAATCGAGACTAAAACCGCCGGCCTGCACGGCGCAAATACCGCCCGGCTTTAGCCTGGTTTTTACCAGGTCATAGAAACTGCGGGTAAACAAAAGCTTTGAGGGCCCTTCTTCTTCAGGCTCCGTCAGGTCGCTGAAAATAATGTCAAACCGGCCTGCAGTTTCCTCCAGGTAGCGCCTGGCATCCAGGTGCAGAAGTTCCACACGGGGGTCGTCAAAACAGCCCCTGTGCCACTCCGGGAGATGCTCACGGCACAACTCGATAACCCTGGCATCGATATCAACCATAACAGCCTGTTCAAGTTCCCTGTAGCGGCAGATTTCCCTCAGCACTGCGCCTTCTCCCCCGCCGATAATCAGAACTTGCAGCGGGGCGAGATGCATAACGGCCGCCGGGTGAACAAGAGCTTCATGATAGATATGTTCATCGAACTCGGTTGATTGGATTTTGCCGTCCAACACCAGCATCTTCCCATAGGTAAAAGTGTCAAATATATCCACTTTTTGGTAAGCAGTTCTCTCACTGCAAATATAATCCCTGATCGCATAAAAATAACCATGATAATCGCTGGTGTATTCTACATACCAGTTCCATTCCCCGGGCGCCATAAGCATCCCCTCGCCTTCCAATGAAAAGTTACTACGAAATATTCTTCATTTTTCAAGCATAAACCTGCCGTTTTTAATTTATACCGTTTGGAAAAGAAAGCAAGTCTCCCAAATAAATAAGCGGAATGCTCGATCTTGTTGATATCGAAACAGGTTACAGGTTA
Organism: Syntrophomonadaceae bacterium; assembly: GCA_003551865.1. Next base: position 675 of record PUNU01000121.1, on the reverse strand, counting down.
TAATGTCCGATGTGACCCTGATGCCTGGGGAGGTACTAACTAATGCCGGAAACCAGTATTTTAGAAGTATTTACCACCGCAAACTGGATCCTGTTGGGGTTGGGCACGTACCTGCTCATAATTATAGCTTTAGGGGTTTTCTACAGCCGCCGCATTCACGAAGCCGATGACCTTACCGTTGCCGGACGCCGGCTCAGCTTCATCTTTATGGTTCCCTCAATCTTGACAACCTGGATTTGCGCCGGGGCAATGATGGGCGCCGCCGGGTATGCCTTTCTTTTCGGGATGCAGGGTGTAATTTTCGATCCCTGGGCACCGGCCCTGTGCATGGTTCTGATCGGCCTGTTTTTTGCCTACCGCATGCGCAAAGCACGTTATACCACGGTCACCGATTTCTTTAACCAGCGTTACGGCAAATTTAGCGGATTTCTCTACTCTGTCATCCAGATCCTGGCAGCTCTGGCCTGGCTGGGTGGACAGCTGGTGGCCCTGGGGATTATCGTCTACTTAACTACGGGATTTAACAAGGAAACAGCCGTCTTAATCGCCGCTGTAACCATTATAATCGTTACAGGTTTCGGCGGCCTCTGGGCATTGTCGCGGGTCGACTCGATCGGATTTGTGCTGATCGTAGCCGGCCTGCTCGTGCTCCTCCCGGCATCACTGGGCGAGGTG
>PUNU01000256.1 GCA_003551865.1 Syntrophomonadaceae bacterium | reverse complement strand
GCCGTGAAGATGCCCGCGACTATGTCGTTATCGGTTGTGTCGAGATGGGCAGCCAGGGCCGCACTTACAACTCTTCGGACGCCGCCCTTTTCAATTTGCCGCTTTGCCTGGAGCTGGCCCTTAACCGGGGCTTCCGCTTCAAGGGCGGCCGGAAGTTGGGCGCTTCCACCCCTGCTCCGGAAAACATTGAAACATTCGACCAGCTGCTTTCGGCTTTTCGCACCCAGGTGGAACACGGAACAGCCGACATGGTCAAAGTAATTACCGCACTGGAGCAAAATTACCGGGTAACCCGACCCACGCCTTTAAACTCCGTGCTTACCGAGGGCTGTCTCGAGAAGGGCAAGGACGTCACCCGGGGCGGTGCGCTTTACGATCTGACTTCCATCCAGTGCGTCGGTCTGGCCGACGCCGGGGAATCCCTTTATGCGCTTAAAAAGCTGATTTTCGAAGACTTTGAGTTTTCTCTTGCCGGGTTCGTCGATATCCTGAAAAACAATTTTCGGGGACAGGAAAAACTGCAGGCCAGGTTGAAATACCGCCTTCCCCGCTACGGCAACAATGAAAAAGAAGTTGATGGGGCAGTGCAAAAAGCTGCCGATATATTCTCTGCCTCGATCAGACAGCACCGCAATTCAAGGGGAGGCCGCTATATACCCGGGTTTTACTCAATGACCTGCCACCAGGGTTTCGGCAGGGTTACCGGAGCCCTGCCCAACGGGCGCCCCGAGAGTTTCAGGCTGTCCAACGGGCTCTCTCCTGTTGACGGGGCCGACCGCAGCGGGCCAACCGCCCTGTTAAATTCAGCGGCCGGATTGGACAGCAGCCAGTGGGCCAACTGCTGTGCCCTTAACCTAAAATTCGAAAAAAACCTGATCGAAGGGCCGGGAGGAATCGATACCCTAAAGGCCTTGATCAAGGGTTATTTCCAGCAAGGCGGTATGGAAATCCAGATCAATGTTTTGGATTCAAAAATTTTGCGACTGGCAAAAGAAAACCCGGAAGCCTACCCGGGTTTGATGGTCCGTATATCCGGTTACTGCTCTTATTTCCGCGATCTGTCACCGGAAGTTCAGGATGAAATCATCGCCCGCACCACGCACGGCCAATAAATAAGATTTCTACCGGGAATCTAATCTAGCATTATCTCCCATATTTACTCACAAAAAATTTGAACGTGTTTTCGGCAATATTAATTTCCGCCGGAAATTCTTTTATATGCTAAGCAAACGATACGCCAAAAAGGGTAAAGTAACCAACCGGGAGAAGAAAAAGCGTATCCCGGGTGTGAGGCGAGATAGCCTCGGCAAACGTCATCAGCGGAGGGATAATATTCATCGCCGCAATAAACTGCGAAGACCGGAGTTTTCCCGGGCAATAACCCGCAGTAAAAAATAATTCCGTGGCCCGTATAAGATTGTTTTGGATATGTAAGCATTTTTTCTGTTATACTTACTGTAACACTTTTGGAGCTTTATGATGCTGCAGGCAATCCGTGTAAAACTGTCTGCCGGAATCATAATTTTTAAAGCGATGGTGATCACAAAGATGAGAGATTATGAAGTCATTCACAGGGAAATCGAGAAAGAAAAAGAAAAGCTCATCGAGATGTCCCGGGCAATTCACCACCGACCGGAGACAGGAGGAAAAGAATTTTTTGCCGTAGACCTGATTACAGGCTACCTTGAGCAAAAGGGGTTTAAGGTCTGGCGCGGTATCGGCGGACTGAAAACCGCTTTTATGGCCAGTTACGGAGAAGACGGCTTTCACATTGGTTTTTGCGCTGAATATGATGCCCTGCCCGAGATCGGCCACGGCTGTGGTCACAACTTGATCGGCATTGCCGCCGTTGCCGCCGGTATTGCCCTGGCCTCCACCATTAACGGGCAGACCGGCCGGGTCTCAATAATCGGCACCCCTGACGAAGAAGATCATGGAGGTAAGGTTGACCTGGTCAAAACCGGCGTGTTTGACGATGTCGACGCCGCATTGATGTTTCATCCCGGCTGTTCGACTTCCACCCATACCGAATCGCTGGCCTGCTGTGACTTTCAGTTCATCTTTCACGGAAAAAATGCCCATGCCGCCCGTGAACCCTGGGAAGGGCGCAACGCCCTGGATGCCGTAATCCAGACTTTTAACGGCATCAACGCCCTGCGTCAGCACCTTAAAGACGATGTGCGTATCCACGGCATAATCAGCGAAGGCGGCCTGGCTGCAAACGTTATTCCCGATCGGGCAGTCGCCGAATTTTTAATCCGTGCCTTCGACAAGCACTACCTCGGCGAAGTAATTGAAAGAGTAATCGCCTGTGCCCGGGGGGCGGCAACAGCCACCGGGACAACACTGGAGGTCAACGAATCCGGTTATCCCTATGATGCGATGCTCAGCAACAAGACACTGGCCGATGTTTTTACCGACAGCCTGCACGAGGTGGGTTATAAGATCAAATCAAACCATGACGAAGGCTTGGGGTCAATCGATATGGGCAATGTCAGCCGGGTTACACCGTCTATCTACCCGGTTATCGCCATTACCGAGCAGTGGATTCCGGGGCACACCCCTGAATTTGCCGAGCTTTGCGACACCGACGAAGCTTATGACTTAATGCTTACCATCAGCCGGGCCATGGCCGTAACCGGGCTTAAAATCCTGCGCGACCATAAGCTCCAGGAAAAAATCGAAGAAGAGTTTAAAACGCAGACAAAGAAAACATAAACATTTTTGTAACTACTCAGGTCTAACCCGCTATGCCATAGGGGACGGTTCCATCGTTTTCCCTTCGGCCTTCGCTGCGCTCAGGAACGCTCGAACCGTCCCCATGGCACAGCTTTTCACTCAACAAGGACAATAGGCTGGAGTAGTTACACATTTTTTTGCTGTTTCGATGAATCAGGGCACTTTATCGCTGAAACAACAGGTACCAGAGCTTACAGATTACCTGTTTTTTCACATCTCACTGTCCTTTTTTAATAAAGAGAGCAATTTGTCCTTGATGCCGCTGTATATGCTCTCTATTTCCGTAATATAGTGGGTGTCCCTGCTTTTTCGCAGGGTTTCAATAGTGGTCGCCTCAACAACTTTCCACAGCATGTCCCTGTCCGGGGCATTTAAAAAATAATTCAGGTTGACCTGGTATGCCCCTTTATATCTTCTGCCCCCTCCATTCGGGGTAATTCGCTTAATCACCCTGTTTAGATCAACCCCGCGCCTGCTTGATCGCAAGGATACGTCGAGGTAGAGGTCTCCTTTTTTATGATCTTCAACAAGGGCAAAGACGGCCACCGTTTTGTGATCTGAACTTTTAAGGACCATGTCCGCCACCATGGCCATGGAATCCCTGTTTTCTCCATCAATATATCCCAGGCCATAAAAACCCCAGCCTCTATAAACAACCTCATTATTTTTTGCTTTATGGAAAAAAGAAAATGTCTTCGGTGACGTGGGAATTCTGCTGATACTCTGCAGCATACTCCTGTCTGCAAAGTCAGTGAGATAACTTAAAGCTTCCACATCCAGGGGGGTAATGTTGTTATATTTGTCGGTATCAGTCTGGATGCCAAATATCAGGGCAGTGGCCATTGTGGTAATATCTTCTTCAGAAAAAACAATGTCTGTGTTTTTCACGATCAGGGCAACCAGGGTGCTTGTGGACCCTGCGTCAGTTCTTATAAGGGAAAAATCCGCTTTTACCGTGCCGTCTGATTTGCCATGGTGATCTATATGCGCGGCACAGGGGAGCAATTCACTGATATTTTCCACCCTGTTATCCTGAAAATCAGTGACTATATAAGCTCCGTATTTTTTTACATTGATCTCTTTGCCAAAATAAACGGGGATGTTCAACCTGTCAATAAAAACCCGGTTTTGTGACAGAGATAATCTCTTTTCGGCAAAAATGTCCGCTTCTATGGAGAGCTGACTTAAGATCAGCTTTACAGCATAGGCCGAGGCAATGGCATCAGGATCCGGCGAGCCGGGTATATAGATGGCAATAGCTTTGTATTTTGAAACTGCATCGATAAAAAGCGCTGCTGTTTTATTCATTGTTGGATTCAGCCTTTTTATTTATTATTACTTTATTATATCATTTTGTAACTACTCAGGCCTAACCCGCTATGCCATAATGCCATAGGGGACGGTTCCATCGTCTTCCCTTCGGCCTTCGCTGCGCTCAGGAACGCTCGAACCGCCCCCATGGCACAGCTTTTCACTCAACAAGGTCAATAGGCTGAGTAGTTATATCATTTTTTCCTTTTCCGGAGCCGAGCCTGCCTTGTTACGATCATAAATGATTCATCCGGGTTCGATTTTATGCCATACTGCAGGTGTTGTCGATAGCCCCATTTAATAAACTACACCCTGCTAGAGCAATCAACAAGCGAGAGCAAAGAATTGCAAAATATGATAGAATATCTGCTATAAATATAAAACATACGCCATTTTCTTTAAAGAAAGGCTTACACCATGAACTGGAATTCAATACGGGCGATAAAAATCTGTCATTGGCACTTTCTGCTTGCCTCTGCTTTCATAATCCTCCTTGCGCTTGGCGTTCATTATTATGTGAAAAGCTTTGTATACGTGGTGTCACTTGGTGACCGTGAACTGGGTGTCGTGGAAGATGTAAAAGAAATAGAGCCTTTTGTGGAAACTCTAACCCAACGCTGTAGCGATCTCTACGGAATGAACCTGGCGTTGGCTGAAAAAGTAACCCTGGCCAGAGAACTGCGGCCGGACGACATCCCCTCCCCGGAAAAAGTGCGCGAGATGATCAGGCAGCATGCCAATTTTACTGCCGACGCTTACATAATCTGTGTAGATGAGGAACCCTTTGCCCCGATCTCTTCCGCAGAAGACCTGGACGAGGTTACCGATTCCATCAAAGCAGCCTACATAAGCAAAAATGACCCTGCTAAAGTCCTGGAAGCCACCATCTTAGAAGAGCTCACCGTGCAGAAGTTCACCGCTCCTCCAGAAGAGATCCTTACGCCCGAAGAAATAGTCAAACTGCTTAAAGAAGACAAAAGCAGCAGTCCTTTAGTGGCAGCTGACATCCCCGATGAAGCGTCGCCCGATGCTTTGGAAAGCCGCTATTATCAACATCACGATTACTATTTACATTCCTCCCCCGACCCTGCGGAAAAAGTACCAACCACCAGCGGAGAAGTATCGACGATCAATGATGTTAAGGTTCAAGTGCAAACCGTTGAAGAACTCGTGGTTATTGAAAAAATACCCTTCCAGACCGAACATGTTTATGATGAAAATATGCTCACTACTGAAACCGAGATTACTACCCCCGGCCGGGAAGGAGAAAAGGAAATTGTTTACCACCTGGTGCGGAAAAATGGAGTCGAAATCGAACGAACATTAATCAGTGAAGAGATCCAAAAAGAGCCCCGGGACCAGGTAGAAACTATAGGCCTGAAAGAGCCCCCTAAAGTCGGCCGCGGTCAATTTGTGTGGCCGGTGCAGGGAAAAGGAACCATTTACAACGGTTTCAGTTCCCGGCACCAGGGAATTGATATTCATATCGCCCACGGCACTAATGTGCTTGCCGCCGACGACGGTTTGGTTGCCTGCTCCGACTATGGAAGCACACAGGGCAACTACCTGATTCTCTACCACGGAGACTACTGGACCCTTTATTTGCATAACAGCGAAAATTTAGTCTCTAAAGGTGAACGGGTTTCCAGGGGACAGGTAATCGCCAGGGTCGGCACGACCGGCAGGGCCTTTGGCCCCCACCTGCACTTTGAAGTGCGGGTCGACGACGGAACCGGTAAGTGGCACACCTATTACCAGCACCAGGCGGTTGACCCCCTGCAGTTTTTTAACCGTTAACTGTAAAGCGGCCGGGCAGGACCGGCCGCATAGACTTTCACTGTCTTCTTTTTTTATATCCTTTTTACTGCCGCGATAAATTCTAAGTATTACCCGTATTTTTTAAAAACCACAAACCGGGGTAAACTCGATAAAACCCAAAAAGCGGGTTAAGATTCCGCTTAACCAAACAACCCCGTGCTCAGGTAGCGTTCACCAGTACTCGGCAGGATCACAACGATCAGTTTGTCTTCATTTTCGGGACGCGAAGCAACCTGGAGAGCGGCATAGACGGCGGCGCCGGAGGAAATGCCGACAAAAATCCCTTCTTCTACAGCCAGGCGGCGGGCAGTTTCAGAAGCATCCTCGTCTGTTACCGTGATTACCTGATCGATAACTGACCGGTCCAGGATATCCGGGATAAAGCCTGCTCCGATACCCTGAATCTTGTGGGGACCTTTTTCTCCGCCGGATAAAACCGGTGAAGCGGCCGGCTCGACTGCGATAACCTCAAATTGAGGGTTTCTTTCTTTAATAACCTGTCCCACCCCGGTGATCGTGCCTCCGGTTCCCACCCCGGAAACCAGGATATCGGCTTTCCCATCTGTGTCTCGCCAGATTTCTTCAGCGGTGGTTTCACGGTGTACCGCCGGGTTGGCCGGGTTTTTAAACTGCTGGAGGATAAAATATTTTTTATCCTGTTTGGCTAATTCTTCGGCCTTTTTAACCGCACCGGGCATACCCTCGCCCCCAGGGGTCAAGAGCAGTTCGGCTCCCAGGGCCTTTAACAGCAGGCGTCTTTCTTCCGACATGGTATCCGGCATGGTAAGCAAAAGGCGGTAACCTTTGGCCGCACAGACAAAGGCCAGGCCTATACCGGTATTTCCGCTGGTCGGCTCCAGTAACACCGTCTCCGGGCCGATTTTACCATCATTTTCAGCCGCCTCGATCATGCTGACGGCAATACGGTCCTTGACACTCCCCAGGGGGTTTTGCGATTCGAGTTTGCCGATTACGGCTGCTTTTAATCCCGCTGTCATACTATTTAACCTGACAAGAGGGGTGTTTCCCACTACCTGGGCCAGATGATCATAAATTTTTCCCATTTGATCAAGTATCTCCTTTCAACCGGTTTGTATTCTTCCACTCCCTACGGCCCCTGCAGGTTAACCGGACAGCCGCCGCTGCTGAGTGAGAAGGCAGTATTTTAAATTATTCCCTACATTACAATTATATTGTGGTCCGCTTGATTTGTCTCCCTTATATCCTATATAATTAATATGAATTATATCAACGCATAAACTCGATGTCAAAACATGCTTCCAATCTGAAATTACCCGGGTGAAAAATATGCGTTGAACTCTGCAGTTTAAATGAGGTGAAATGTATGGAAGAGAAAAATACTTTAATTGAAGCCGGCTGCGTCAATGCTGAAGAAATCATGGCCGAATACCGTAAAAAACTCCCGGATGTAACCCGGGATATCATTAAAAGCTGTCGGGAAGAAAAATGCAACAGCCACGTTGATTTTGACCCCATACCATCAAAAGAGTCCGTGGTGCAGATTATTGATAAACTATTTGAGATTATCTATCCGGGCTTTTTTAATCCCGATAAACTTGATCCGGCCAATCTAGATTACAACATCGGGCAGAACACCGCAGAACTTTACAATATGCTGGCCGAGCAGGTTGTCAGCAGTATCCGTCACGACTGTTTTCGCTATAACCTGACCTGCCTTGAGTGCATCGACAGGGGCTACGCTATTACCTTGAAAGTGCTGAAAGAAGTGCCTTCACTGAGAGACATCCTGGCTGATGATGTTGAAGCGGCTTTTAACGGCGACCCCGCGGCAAACAGCTGTGACGAGATAATATTCAGCTATCCCGGCATCTATGCGATCACCATTTACCGCTTTGCCCACCTGCTTTACCGGCACAATGTTCCCCTGCTCCCGCGGATCATGACAGAGTATGCCCACGGCCGGACCGG
>PUNU01000017.1 GCA_003551865.1 Syntrophomonadaceae bacterium | reverse complement strand
TGATGCTTTTTTGTAAAGCTGTGCTTTTCTCCATGATATAGGAGAAGGGCAAAGCTCTTGAAGTATAGACAACCTAAGGTTAAATAAGGATGTAGCAAGTACCCCGTCCCCCTGCTACGCGTCCCCCTGCTACTTACTTATTAGGTTCACTGTTGTGCATAGTATCAAGAGGGTTTGAAGTCCGGGAAGACCTGTAAGGCGATGTTTTGCTTTAATTCTTAAGTACCCGGATTGATGCAAAGGGTTTTTCTTTTTTAAGGTGCAATTCTGGTGTATAATCACAGGGAAACTTTAATTTACGGGAGCATAATTGTGAAAATTGATCTGCATGTTCATACCGGCCATTCTTATGATGCTATAGGTGCTCCGAATGAAGTGCTTCTCCGGGCCCGTGAGATGGGATTGGACGGAATCGCCATAACGGAGCACAATTCTTACGAAAAAACCGAGATTTTTTTAAAACTCGCCCCCCGCTACGACCTTGTGGTCTTTGCCGGTGCGGAAATCCCCACTATTGACGGACATTACCTGGTTTTCAGCGAAGATGTTAAACGCTGGACCCGCTACTGCCGGATGCTTTACCGGGCTCAGGACGTTATTGATGAGGTAAACAGGGTCGGCGGAGCGGTAATTGCCGCCCACCCTTACCGTCCGGGCCTGGGATTCGGAGGACTGGCTGTAGCGAAGCTTAAGGGGCTTACCGCCATAGAAGTTTACAATGGGGGCAACAATAACGGCGAAAATAAATCCGCTTTGGAATTGGCGGCTTCTTTGAATTTACCCGGGATAGGAGGCAGTGACGCTCACTGTATTGAGGATATCGGGCGTTGTTATACAAGATTTTTCTCTCCCGTAAAAACTCTCGCCGATTTGATTAAGGCTATCCGGACGGGTAATTGTAAAGCTATGTCGGGGGAAGTGCCGTTGGATGGCTGATAAATCCTTACCAAGGAGCTTGCCATGGCCAAACCGGGTGAAAGTATTGTTAAGGAGTACCTGGAAAGCAAAGGGTTGACGGTGTTAAAAATACTGGAAAGCGAGATCAAAACTGTTGATTTTGCTGTGTATTCCGGAACTAAACCGGTTTTTTACCTTGAAGAAAAAACTTTGGAGTTCACCCCTCCGGCCTGGAAAGAGTTAGACCCTGTCTACAATGCGATCGCCAAAGATGTTTATGAAGCCAGGAAACAGTTTGCAAGTGTAAACCCCGACAGGCTTATGCCCAATGTTTTATCTTTTACCAATATGGATCCCAAAAGAGATATCAATTACCTGTTTGCCGCTTTAACGGGCCATGTTATCACGGCCGGCGGCAGAATGCGCAGGATTAACCAGCCCGGCAGGGGGAAAAAGGGCCTGGCCCCGATCGATCTATATCTCTGGTTTGACTATGACCGGTTGGCCGGTCATATCTGGGAAGAAACCGGCCCGGACTTCGAGGAGAGGCTAAAAGCGGTGCTTGATCTGAGTTAGTGCTGCCGGGCAAATTTGCTTGGTTCAGTTATAAGCAAATGGGAAAAAGCCCAGGCGAACCGCCTTAAGCACCTCACAGTGAGCCCGGCCGGGGTAGCTTCTGTCAACTTGTCCCAGCCTTTATTCTTATGGCTTTTGGGAAAAGCCCCGGCTAAACTATAACCTGTCAATGTAGCAGGTACCCCGTCTCCCTGCTACATTAATTTCCTCGATATTCTATAATAATCTCCGTATTCCCCGGATTACTGCTGCATTCAGTAATAAATATTGTGGCGTGATTGCCATCCTTCATCACCTCAAATAATTTACCATCATCCTGTTCCACTTCCACAAATATATTCCAGTCTGCAGCTATAAGCTCATTTTTGTAGAAATTCTCTACCTGGCTGGCTCCGGCACTCGCAGAGTAGGTATAAGTCTCTAAAAAACCATCTTCACTTTCCCAGAAGCTTGTGCGAACAGCATCGGGATAGATAGGTACTTCTCCAGGACCTTTCCCTTCAGCTGCTTCGGGTTCATCTTTCTCGACTTCTATTTCTGCAGATTCCTGTTCTTCAATTTCTGCCACCTCTTCTTCAGTGGTTTCTATTCCAAAGCCGCACCCGCTTACCATTAAAAGAATGATTAGAGAGGTTAGTATAATAGACAACTTTTTCCATGTCATTGATTTTCCCTCCATTAAAAAAGGAATGATCAAACTTTTCTGCATATTTCATGCGGAACCCGGAGAAGTAAGTCTATTACCTGTCAGTTTGGATCGTAAATTATTTGGATTTCCGTTTCGGCCTCCGGCATAAATATCTCACTGAACATCCCGGGTTGATCATAGATCACTATTGAAGGGATGAGAAAGCCGAATACTTCCACTTCATCTGTCTCATCACCCTGCCAAAACACACTAAGTCCATCTCCATCGTGATGATGCCATCCCTGAAGCTGTTCCTGGTAGAATGAAACAACATTTTCCATTGGGTCATACGATAAGAGCCCAACTATTGGCAGTGTCACCCCGTAATCATATTCTTGCGATTCCTGTACCATGTATGCAAGCGCCCCGGGATAAGGCGGATAGGGAATTTCACCTTTTTTGGGCAGGGAGGCAACCAATGAATAATAATCTTCTTGCATTCTATTTAAATCGACGTTTTCGTCTTCTTGAGCCATTTCCAAAAATTCTTCACTTAATGAAGCCGGCGGAACCCATAAATCAGAAGTATCTACGCTGGGCTGCCCGACCATCTCGGGATCCCGATCATTTTCCCCGGGCAATATTTCATCACTTATATCGGTAACAGTCTCTTCAATATCCCTTACAACTCCTCCCGCGGTGTCTAAAAATAGATAGCTTACAGCGAAAAATCCACCCCCCAGCAGGACCAGGGCTAAAACTATGACCAATACAACCAGGCCGCCTTTGCCCTTTTTGCGGGTGGGTGCAGCCTGGTAATCAGGCGGGTCACCTGTTTGATATTCGGTAGAAGGAGGTGGCGGTGCCGCTTCAGGTTGAAGGTCTGGAGGGGGAGGGGCATCCGCCAGCAGTCCCTTGATTTTCTTGGCCTCGGTCCAATCAATCATGCCCTCTGTCCAAATCATATCATCGGGCATTATTGCTCCTGTTTCAGCCTGGCGAGATAGTTCCTCCCATTCAAAGGGTCCTTTTTGCTGTCCATCCTTATAGAGATACCACTGTGAAGACATTTGTGGTTTCCTCCCTTTTATCAAATATTTACCGACAAACTTGTTGCAGCAAACATTTGCATTAATTATTGCAGTTGTTTTTCGGCAATTTTGCCCGCTATAGGCAGTTTGAAGGTTTCGTGCTGGTATGCTTTAACCATAAGCAGGACTGCCAGAACCAGGGTCGCCAGCCAGATTATTGTGGAGATGATTCCAAGCAGGGACGTAATCGTCCCGGCAAGGGCCCAGGCGCCTGCTCCTCTGAAGACTATGGCCCAAATTAGTGAGGTTAATATGCCAATCAGTACCTGCAGGGCGGTCAGCCCGCCGAATGTTACTATGGACTGCATGGCGTGAAACTTGACAAACTTACTGTCCTTTTCAATAAGCAAAAATATTATCCCCGTGATCCAGCCGAAAATATAGCAGAGCAAACCGGCAATATTGGCCTCCATGCCGGTGGAAGATTTGCCTGCCGCTCCTGCAGCTGCAGGTCCTGCGCCTGCAGGGTTGCCTGCAGGAGGAGCAGATCCTGCGAATTGGGGATTTACCGGTGGGGGAACAGCGGCTCCCGGAGCGGGGGTCATCAACCCCTCGATCTGGTCGGCCCGGGTCCATCCTTCCATGCCCTCCGTCCAGATCATATCAGCCGGTTCAATAATGTGGGCTTTAGCCTGCTCAACAAGTTTTTCCCAGCTAAAGGGCCCCTGCTGTTGTTGATCTTTATAAAGATACCAATTTGCTGACATTGTAATATCCTCCAAACTTTTTATTGTTTTTGAAAGCCACTTAATAAGCTAAAAATATAAAAAACAGGTAATACCAACAGACTGTAATTTTTATTCACCCCTCCTTTACTAAAGTAGGTTTCTTAACAGACAGCGACATTTATTTTGTTCTTCCCTTTATTGCCCGCAACAAATATCGGTAAAATTATTGTATTGTTGGCAGTAAAAACAATCTGTGAACATGATCACAAAAAGTTGGTGTTTGTGAACACAATTCGTAATTGTTTTAAAATAATCTCCGTGTTGTTATCCGCCAGCTGCTTAACAACTGGCGTTTGGGAACACCTTGAGGGTGGTATATATATACGCTCGCGGGAGCTTGACACCTGTAACAGAAAATTGCTATAATTGCTACACAAAAAAAGATTTACCTCTCACTGTTATTTTTTAGATAGTTTTTATCTCCGACCGTACTTGTGCATCGGGTATCTTGAGTTAACGCATTTAGAGGGTTCAAGAAGGAGAGGTCCAAAATAGACATATTTGTTTTTATGCTTGCAGGACACGTGGCGGGGGATTTTCTATTCCAGACCTCTTGGATGGCAGAAAAAAAAGCTAATAATTGGATCCCGTTGCTGATTCACAGTTTGATCTATACTGCTTTTGTAGCATTTTTTGCTTTGTTTGCCGGAGGACTGACCTTAACGGCATTAGCTGTTGTTTTTTTTGGTCATATCGTCATTGATAAAAGGTCATTTGTCGATTTTTGGGCAAGGCATGTTACTCGTTTATCAGGCAATAACTGGCTTAAAATAGTCCAGGATCAGTCCTGGCATATTATAATTCTGGCTGCGGCGGCAGTTTTATGAAAAAGGCTTTAGGACTGAAAGTTACCGGGAATTGACACATTCAATAACTGCGCTTCATGATTTAAAACCGAAAAGCGAAGTAAAACACCAGGAAAAATTATTTGTGTGAGGACCAAAGATGGAATATTCACCTTTTTGGCCGTTACCTGTTGAGATCAGCAGAGATAAATTTGCTCTTGCTGATTACCGTTATCTTTTATTTGCTCACTGGGCTTCCATCTGTGGTATTGTGACTCACTTTGCATTAATTATTGTCTTTTTTTACATCGGCTTGAACATCATGGCCTATGTAAATATTGGCAGTGTAGCCCTTTTCACTTATTGCTTATACCTTGCCCACAAACGATCAAATTATTTATTGCTCGGGATCTTGATGGTTTCCGAGATTAATATTCATGCCGCCCTGGCGGTTTATTTTGTTGGCTGGGAGTCAGGGTTTCAGTTTTTTATCCTTTTGGTCCCGGTAGGTGTGTTTTTTTTGCCTATCATGAAGCTGGCAAGCATGTCAGCTGTTCTGGTTTCGATGAGTTTTTTTGCCACTATGTTTTTGTTACTGAGAGATCGAACTCCATTATATCAGGTATCCCCTTCAATAATTGGGACATTCAACTTATCTGTTGGGTTGTCGACTTTATTAATACTTGGCATTATCGCTTATGCTTTTAGCCTTGCTGTTGACTTCTCGGAAAAGCTTTTAAAAATACAGCACAAAAATACCGAGGGTTTGTTGCATAACATATTACCGATTTCGGTCACCGAAAGACTTAAAGAGCAAAAGGGAATTATTGCCGATGGCTTTACCGATGTATCTATCCTCTTTGCCGACCTCCAAAGCTTTACCGAGTATTCAGATACAAAAAGACCCGAAGACCTGGTTTTTGTACTTAACAACTATTTTTCAATTTTTGATGATATGCTGGAGCAATATAGTATGGAAAAAATTAAAACGATCGGTGATGCCTACATGGTGGCCTGCGGCTGTCCGGACGAATGCAAAAACCATGCTGAAAAAGCTGTAGATTTTGCCCTGGCTATGTTGGCGGCGACCTGGCGTTTCAACCGAGAAAATGATATAAATTTCTCCTTAAGGATTGGCATTAATTCAGGCCCGGTGACTGCCGGTATTATCGGCAAGAAAAAGTATGCTTACGATCTTTGGGGAGATACTGTTAATGTGGCATCACGTATGGAGACCAGCGGTTTGCCTGGCAAAATACATATAACAGAAAACACTTACCGAATGATTAATGGCAAATATGAGGTTATTAAGCGCAATCCTATCCTTATCAAGGGGAAAGGTTTAATGCAGACTTACTTTGTCAAGGCAAATCAGTTAAACGGTCGGGTCATTCAACTTTAGGATTGATAGATCCCATGCGGCAATAGAAAGATATTACTTCATGCAGGCGGAAGAAGCATGGGTTTTTTTGATCGGGCCGCCGGGATGCTTAAACTTTTTATCGGTTGCCTGAACACGGGTTTTTTATGTTGGAAAAAACTTGGGCAATGGAGAAACTATGGACCTCATATTGCGAGCAAAACTTGCCTCGGGGACGTTAAGGATCCTTGAAACGGGACACTACGAGCTGCCCGGAGGCAGGGTGGTCGATATCACCGCTTCAATTTCCTTGCCCCGGCTAATAGGTCCAGCCTAAAATGCCGAGGGCCAGGATGTTCATGATTACCGGCACCAAATAAATGCCGATTAAGATATTGATCTTGGCCTTCATGGTTTTTCTGGTGATCACCCAGATTGCGGCACAGAGAAAATGGAAGTAACCGATTAAGAAAATTAGCCATACTCCCTGGAAGGAAAGTTCCCAGAAGGGGTAGACCCAGACCAGGTGGCCGCCGATATTAAGCAGGCATTCGACGAAGACGGCGAAGGCGGCCAGGGCGACGGCAATAACCCATTTTTCCGGCAGGCCCAGTATTTTCTGTTCGGTACTTTCAGAAAGGCTGTAGTAGAAGACAAAGCCGGCCAGGGAAAACATGAACATAATTTCCAGGTTCCAGCCGACCATCGTCCGCAGGGCGGTATCGCCGGGCACGGTCCAGAGGGCCGAATACCCGGTCAGGTGCATCACCCAGCCGTTCCAGGTTTCGTTGAAAAAGTCCATCCCGAATACAGCCAGGGCGCAAAAGACAGCATCCCAGTTGCCGGTCTGGCGGGCCAGCCTGATCTCCTTGCTGTAAATGTAGAAAACGATCAGTAAAAAAGTTATGCCGTACCATTTGAAGGTAGTTAAATCCCTTAAACCGTCAAGTGCCTGCAGGGTTGCTTCAGTCATCTTCAGTGTCTCCTTTACGGGGATGGTTCCTTGGAGGAACGCTTTATATTTTCCACATCCGGTTAAAGTTTCCTGCCTGGAGTTTAGCGGTTTTTCAGGGACAGGCCGGGCGGTTCAGGTCTCACCTTTTCCCTGTTCCTGTGTTCCTGTGCTCAAAATTTGACAGTATTGATAATTTACTCCTATTATTGTTCTATACCAAGTTATTGCTTTGTGAGGGAAATTTATATTGAATCGGTTATCATAAATAATTAATTCGCATAGGAGTGTCCAATGATGGCGAAGGTGGTAAGAAAGTTTAACTATGATATTATGCCGGAGATAAAGGCAAGGTGGTCTCCGCGGGCTTTCAGTGAAAAACCCGTTCCCGAAGAAGAATTGATGGCTTTGCTGGAGGCGGCCAGATATGCTCCATCCTCTAAGAACGAACAGCCCTGGCGCTTTATAGTCGCCAAAGACGAAGACAGGCTTGCCAGGATGAGAGGGATTTTAAACCCGGGAAACCAAAAATGGGCCAACCGGGCACCTGTCTTGATTCTGATTGCGGCAGAGAAAACCTTTCTGGATGAGGGCAGTGTTAATCGCTGGAGCAGTTTCGATACCGGAACAGCCTGGGGGTATCTTTCCCTGGAAGCACAGAGGCGAGGTCTGATTACCCATGCCATGGCCGGTTTCAGTGTGGAGAGAGCCCGCGAGGCCTTTGACCTTCCCGACCGCTATGAGCTCATTGCGGTTGTCGCAGTCGGTTATTACGGCGACAAAGAGCAGTTGAGCGAATTTAACCGGGGCCGCGAGCATCCGGGT
>PUNU01000080.1 GCA_003551865.1 Syntrophomonadaceae bacterium | reverse complement strand
CCCGCCGTTACGTAGACGATGTCGAGTACTCTCCTGAGGATGCCACCCGGGCACGGGAAGAATACCTCTATGAACTGCTCGAGGCGGTAATCAAGGCCGGCGCTACGGTAATCAATATTCCCGATACAGTGGGTTATGCCATCCCGGAAGAATTCGGGGCGATGATCGGGCGCCTGCGCGAAAATGTACCCGGCATGGACAAGGTAACCTTGAGTGTCCACTGCCACAATGACCTCGGCCTGGCCGTGGCCAACTCCCTGGAAGCGGTTAAAAACGGGGCCCGCCAGATCGAATGCAACATCAACGGTATCGGCGAGCGGGCCGGCAATGCCGCTTTGGAAGAGATAGCCGTCGCTCTGCGGATTCGCCAAAACCATTTCCCTTTTTACACCGACCTCAATTTTCCCGAGATCTACAGGACCAGCCGCCTGGTCAGTAAACTGACCCGCATATCCGTGCCGGTCAACAAGGCGGTAGTCGGACTCAACGCTTTCGCCCATTCCTCCGGCATCCACCAGGATGGGATACTGAAAAATAAAGAGACCTACGAAATTATCGATGCCGAGCTGATTGGCGGCAAAGCGGCCCAGATGTGCCTTACCGCCCGTTCGGGCAGGCACGCGGTTCTTGATCAACTAAAGGCGCTCGGCTTTTCTCTCACCGAGGATCAACTGCAGCTGATTTACAAACACTTTGTCGAGCTGGCCGATAAAAAGAAAGAGGTTTATCCCGAGGACCTCGAAGCCCTGGTTCTGGACCACCTTTCTTCGGCTGAGCCAAAATATATTCTCGATTACCTGCAAACCATCAGTGGTAGTGAAAGTATCCCGGCGGCGATTATCCGCCTCAAGCGCGGCGACGACAGCACTTTTGAAGAAGTTGCGCTCGGCGCCGGGCCGATTGACGCCGCCTACAACGCGATCAACAAGATAACGGGCTTGAGCATCGGCCTGGAAAGCTACCGCCTGAATGCCGTAACCCACGGACGTGATGCCCTGGGCGAAGTCCAGGTCGAAATGTCTTATCAGGATCGCACTATTACCGGCCGCGGCACCAGCACCGACATAATCGAGGCCAGCGTAAAGGCATACCTTAACGGCCTGAACAAGCTGGTCAAGCTAAACGGGTGCAACTAGTGCCCTATCAGTTAAGTTTGTTCTGTTTTTATACTTGCAATTGTTGCAACCCGGCACTCAGCCGTTAATGCCAACGGTAAACGGTTCTAAAAAGCTGCAAAGGGTTTGCTAAAGAGCTGAGGTGCAGGTGCCGGGCGAGACACGGATCGCTCCCCTCTTTATGCTTGTAGCCGGTGAAGTGTTACCTTAACGGCCACTCCCTGGGTTTCTTACCACTGAACCGGGGCGGACCGGCCTACGGCGCGCTTTATGTGGAGCGCGCCGGGCCGCCCGCATGTTTGAAGTCAACCCACTTTGGCCGGAAAGTGGTCAAGGTCGATTCTGGAGTAAGGACTTTTTTCTACCGGCGCAAGCTGGTACTCCAGCGAAACACTGGCTGTATACCAGCGACTGCTAAACCACGGGCACGGCTCCATCGTTTTCCCTTCGGCCTTCGCTGCGCTCAGGAAAGCTCGAACCGTCTCCATTGTACCGCTAATTCCCGGACGTTGCCCTATAGAACCAGTTTTTTTGGAAACGCGTTACGAGAACATGTCCCAGACGGTCCATCTTTTAACATCGGATCAGAGGATCACCTCCCCCCTCACCCCGGCCCTCTCCCACCGGGGGAGAGGGAGAAAAGCCGGTTGTTCGATCCAAACTACCTCCACCATCATGAGGAGTGAAGGTTGGAGGGTGGCGCAAAAAATCCTCCCTTTCACTTGAGGGGGTCGAGGTTGGCGAAAAAACCCTCCCTTTCACTTGAGGGGGCCGAGGGTGAGGCAAAAAATCCTCCCTCCCCCTTGAGGGGGGAGGGTCGGGGTGGGGGTGGAGCAGACTGGTTAATGGCAACCAAAAAATAACCCGAACAGCTCAAATGCAAACAAAGGTTTGCTTTTGACAGAATAAGGTGTTAAAATTAAGCCAACAGCCGGGGCAAAGGGGTTGATTTTTTGGAACCGCTGACGGAAAAACAAAAACGAGTCCTTAAGTTTATCGAAGAAGAAGTGGACCGCTGTAACTATCCGCCATCTGTTCGGGAAATCGGCAAAGCACTGGGCATCAGCTCGACCGCTACAGTACACAGCTACCTGGATATTTTGGAAGAAAAGGGCTATATCTCTCGACTGGCCACCAAGCCGAGAGCAATAAGGATTTTAAGGAAGAGCGGAGACGAGCCTTGGCCGCAAAAAAACGCTTTTGCCCCCCTGGTGGGCAGGATTACCGCCGGCAGGCCGATTTTGGCCGAGGAAAACCGGGAAGGCTATTTTCCCATCCCGGACTCGATCGCCAACGGAGACGGCTGCTTTGTGCTTCGGGTCTCCGGCGACAGCATGAACGGTGCCGGTATTTATGACGGCGATTTTGTCATTATCCGGCGGCAGAGTACCGCTGAAAACGGCGAAATTGTCGCCGCCCTGCTGGGTGACGAAGCTACGGTAAAACGCTTTTTTAAAGAAAAGGACAATTACCGGCTGCAGCCGGAAAACGAAGCATTCGAACCCACTTACACCAGGGACGCTGAAATCCTGGGCAAGGTGGTCGGCTTGTTTCGCAAACTGTAATCATCGATCAATTGTAACTACTCAGCCTATTGTCCTTGTTGAATGAAAAGAGGCGCCATGGGTACGGTTCGAACGTCCCCACTAATCTGGGTTCTGACCTCTGACTTCTATTATGGGAGCCGGTGGAACTGTCCCCTGTGGCTTAGCGGGTTAGGCCTAAGTAGTTACGATTACTTAATTGTTAACTGGTGTACGGTTCAAGTTTGGAGGCCAACTCGGGGTCAACGGCGGCGGTAATTTCAAGGTATTCGGGTTTGGACTTGACTTTGTAAATCTCACCTGATTTTTGCAGTTCGGAATAAAGCTTTCCTTCACTGTACGGCAGGTGAATTTTTATACGGCATCGCTGTTTGCTCATGAAAGCGGCGATGTTTTCTTTTAGTTTGTCCAGGCCTTCCCCGGTAAGGGCGGATGTAAACACGGCGCCCGGAAACTCGCGGATTAAGTACTGTTTTACGGCTGTGTCGTCCACCAGGTCCTGTTTATTGAAGACCATCAGCTCCCGATTGTGGTAATCGGGGACGATCCCTGCCAGGTGCTCCCGGACGATTTTAATCTGGTTCCAGTAATCGGGATGGCTCAGATCGACCACGTGCAGGATCAGGTCAGCGGCGGCAATTTCCTCCAGGGTGGCTTGGAAAGCGGCTACCAGCTGTTTCGGCAGCTTTTCGATAAAGCCGACGGTATCGGTAAACAGCACTTCACTGCCCCCGTTAAGCCGGCCCCGCCTCACGATCGGATCCAGGGTGGCGAACAATTTGTCTTCGGTATAGAGATCGGCGCCGGTAAGGGTGTTAAGCAGGGTGGATTTTCCGGCATTGGTGTAGCCGACCAGGCTGGCTATGCTGCAGCGGCCGCGTTTGCGCTGCCGACGGTGCAGGGAGCGGTGCTTTCTTATTGAAGCGATCTCTTTTTGCAGTTCACTGATCCGGCGGCGTATCACCCTTCTGTCCACTTCCAGTTGGGTTTCCCCGGGACCCCTGGTTCCTATACCACCGCCCAGGCGGGAGAGCTGGTTGCCCAACCCGATCAGCCGCGGCAAAAGGTAGTGCATCTGGGCCAGTTCCACCTGCAGTTTACCTTCCCGGGACAGGGCCCGCCGGGCAAATATATCGAGAATCAAGGCGGTGCGATCGATCACTTTTGCCCCGTCGAGGACGCGGTCCAGGTTGCGAATCTGGGAAGGAGACAGCTCGTCGTTAAACACTACCAGCTCGGCGCCTTCCATATCCACCATCGAGGCCAGCTCTTCTGTTTTACCACGGCCAATATAATAAGCGGGGTCCGGTGATTCCCTTTTTTGCACCATTTGGTTTAAAACAACCGCTCCGGCTGTATCGGCCAACAGGGCCAGTTCTTCCATTGAACGTTCGCTGTCTTCTGTGTTTTTCCCCGAATCAAGGCCGATTAAAATAGCGCGTTCATTCTTCAGCATCAAAACCTCCTCTGCTTTCATTATACGGATAAAAAAATATAAATACAATAAACAGCAAAGGCACTCCGCGTTGAGAGTGCCTTTTACAGGGAAGATATTAATATACTCATAATTACTCGGTTTCGGCAGTTTCTCCCCCGGCAGTTTCTCCTTCTTCCGCTCTCAAGCTGATATTGCGCATCGGAATAATTGTCGATACAGCGTGCTTATAAACAAGCTGCTGTTTTCCTTCCACTTCGAGGAGCAGGGTAAAGTTGTCAAAACTGCGGACAGTGCCTTTAATCTGGTACCCGTTGATCAAGAAAACAGTGGCCGGCATGTTTTCTTTACGGGCCTGGTTGAGAAAAACGTCCTGTAAGTTAATTGTGCCTTTCATCTACTGGACTCCCTTCAAACGTACTTTTGTTCAGTTTATGGCTTAAGTACTATTATTCGCGCGCGACCGCACCAGATCCTTCACTGTTTCGTAAATATTTTCAGTTAAATTCTCGATGGATTTATCTTCGTCTATTTTAAACCACTTAATTGAGTCATCACGCCTGAACCAGGTCAGCTGGCGTTTGGCCAGGTTGCGGGTTTGCTTTTTTATTTCACCCACTGTTTCTTCCCAGGACATTTCCCCCTGCAGGTAGGAGAAAAGCTGTTTGTAGCCCAGGATCTGCATACCGGGGGCTTCTTTTCCGTAGCCTCTTTGCCGTAAAAAGCGGACCTCTTCGAGAAAACCGCCTTCGATCATCCGTTCGACCCGCCTGTCGATTCTCCGGTAGAGTGCTTCGCGATCCATGTAGAGGCCGATTATAGTTGGGGTGTAAGGTGATTTTTCCCGGCCGGTTTCGGCAACCTGCTCGGAAATAGGCCTTCCTTCCAGCCTGTACACTTCCAGGGCCCTGATAATTCTTCGCCTGTCGCCCGGATGAATCCTGGCTGCGGCGGCCGGATCGATTGCTTTTAATTCAGCGTACAAACTGTCAAGCCCTTCGGAGGAGGCTTTTTTTTCATAAAACTTTCTTAGTTCTCGGTCGGCCCCCTTTTGCCCAAAGGCGTAAAAGTCGACAACCGCTTTTATATAGAGCCCGGTGCCGCCGACTATAAAAGGCAGTTTTCCCGCCGAGTAGAGTTTTTCAATTACTCCAGCCGCCGCTTTTTGATAATCGGCAGCGCTAAAGTCCTGGTCCGGCTCTACCAGGTCAATCAGGTGGTGTTTTACCGCTTTTTGTTCTTCATGGGATGGTTTGGCCGTGCCAATATCGAGTCCCCGGTAAACCTGGGCCGAATCGGCGCTGATTATGTCGGTTCTTAAAGCCGGAGCGAGCCTGAGGGCGAGGGCGGATTTGCCTACTGCTGTAGGGCCGACCAGGACAAGGAGGGGTATTTTATCTTTGGCGGGATCAGCCGAATTGGCATTCACTTTTTAACTCCCCCTGCGCAGAAAACTTTTTTCCAGTTCAGACCGCTCGAAGCTGATTACTGTAGGTCTGCCGTGGGGACAGTATTGGGAATGCGGAGTTTTTTCCCATTCACTTAGCAGTTCTTTCATCTCATCTGTGCTTAAAGGCTGCCCGGCTTTGACCGAACGATGGCAGGCAACGGTCTTGCGGATCGCTTCCCGGGAATCGCCCGCCGCCGGGTCGTCATTGGCGGCTATAATTTGTTCAAGAAGGTCGTAAAGTTCACTTTTGCCGGCATTTGTCCTCAGCATAAAGGGGACCGCCCTGACTACGTAGTGATCTCCGCCCAGGGGTTCCAGTTTGAAACCAGTTTCCTCGAGTAAAGGCAGAAGCACCGGAAGACGGTCGCGCCAGGCGGAAGGCAGTTCCAGGGTAAGGGGCAGGGTCAGCTGAGAGCTTTTTTCATCAGCAGTGTCATCTGCTGTCCCAGCCAGCCGGTGGTAGATGACCCTCTCATGGGCGGCATGCTGATCGATCAGGAGCAGTTTATCTTCTTTTTGCACCACCAGGTAGCTGTTCAGGTACTGGCCGATCAGCTGTGAAGTCGGTTCCCCTGTGCCTGGAGCGGCGGCTATTTGCCTTTTAGTACCCGGCTGCCAATCGGGCTGGCTCATTTCTTTGGGCCTCGTTTCAAATCGGCCGCCCTGCTCGAAAAACCCGCTTTCCTGCCGGAGGTAGCCGCCGGGTTGGTCCCGGCCCGTTTTAAAGTTTTCGTAAAGTTCGGCCGGCCTCGGCCATCCCGGCAGGCTTTCTGCATCCTGCAGGGACAACTTAACCGCCCTGAAAAGAAGGCTTTTAATGTTTTCAGGATCCTGGAAACGGATCTCCACCTTGGCAGGATGGACGTTAACGTCAATCGTTTCCGGCGGGATGGTGATATGCAGGACGGACAGCGGATGGCGGCGTGCGGGCAGCAGATCCCCGTAACCTCTTTCCAGGGCGTTTACCAGTACGGCGTTTTTTATCAGCCTGCCGTTGACGACCAGGGTGATCCAGCGCCGGGAGGATCTGGTCAGGTGAGGGGGTGAGATGAAGCCGTAGACATGCAGGCCGGTGGAGCCGTCACGACGGTCAAGTCCGATCATCGCTTCGGCGCTCTCATTGCCGTAAATCGAGCCGATCACATGCAGAAGAACGCCGTCGCCGCTGGAAGTGAACAGTTCCCTTCTCCCGCTTTTTAAACTGAAGGCCACTTCGGGATTGGCCAGAGCCAGCTCGGAAAGCAGATTGCTGATCCGGGCTGCCTCAACGGTGGAAGCACGTAGAAATTTTTTGCGCCCCGGGGTATTGTAAAATAAATCGTTTACCTCCACCTTCGTTCCCGGAGGAGCCCCCACCTCCTCCCTGCTTAATATTTCGCCACCGGCAAGAACAATTTCGGAACCGGCCCGGGCTTCCCGGGGTCTGGTGGTCATTTTTACCCTGGCGACTGCGGCGATACTGGGCAGGGCTTCCCCGCGAAAGCCGAGACTGCCAAGCTTCTGCAGGTCGTCAATAGCCGCTATTTTACTGGTGGCAAACCTTTTGAAGGCCAGGGGCAGATCGCCGCTAAAGATGCCTCCACCGTTGTCGGTAACCGCGACCAGGTTTTTACCGCCTCCTTCTATTACTACTTCGATCTTGGTCGCCCCGGCGTCGAGAGCGTTTTCGACCAGTTCTTTTACTACCGAAGCCGGGTTTTCGATGACTTCTCCGGCGGCAATTTGTTCGGCGGTGCTTTTGTCCAGTTCCTTGATACTCATTATTTACTCCTCTTCCCCGGCGCTTTGCCCGATCTCGTTCAGCTGTTTTTGCAGTTCGTACACTTTTTGCTGGACCTCAAGCGGAGTGGTCCGGTTCAGGTCCAGTTCCTTTAGCTGTTCAATTACTTCCAGTTCCCGGGCGTAATCCGATGCCGGCTCGCTGACCATCGGCAGGAGGCTGAGCTGATGTTCGGCGGCAGAAGAAGCAGCCAGTTCAAGCTCGGTCAGTATTTTTTCCGCCCTGATAAGCACCTCAACGGGAACCCCGGCCAGGCGAGCCACGTTAATACCGTAGCTCTTGTCGGAGCGCCCCGGGGTGACCTGGCGCAGGAAAATAACCTGTTTACCCTTTTCCTTGACTGCGATTGTGTAATTTTTTACCCCCGGCAGTTCACCTTCAAGGTTGGTTAGTTCATGATAATGGGTAGAAAACAGGGTCTTGGCTTCGATTTTACGGTTGATGTATTCCAACACACTGCGGGCGATGCTCATGCCGTCATAGGTGCTGGTTCCCCGGCCGATTTCATCGAGGATGATCAAGCTGTCGGCTGTGGCCTCTTTTAGGATGGCGGCGGTTTCCTGCATCTCTACCATGAAAGTACTGTGCCCCCGGCTTAAATCATCGCTGGCCCCGACCCGGGCGAAAATCCGGTCAAGAATAGGCAGCTCGGCTTTTTCAGCCGGGACATAAGCACCCATTTGGGCCATAACCGCTACCAGGGCGGCACTGCGAATATAGGTGCTCTTGCCGGCCATGTTGGGACCGGTTATGACCAGCAGGAAGTTGGAGCGGTCCATGTGAACATCGTTGGGAACAAAGCGCTCCCCGGCCAGCTGTTCAACCACCGGGTGGCGGGCCTGCTTAATCGACATCCGGTATCCGTCTGGAAAACTTGGCCGGCAGTAACTGCAGTGCTCGGCAACTTCGGCCAGGCTTTGGATACAGTCGGCGGCGGCGAGTTCATGGGAGGCGTCGAGCAGGGCTCCGGTATATGTACTGGCGGCGGCGCGCAGTTTTTCAAATTGTTCGTATTCCAGGCCGGCCAGTTTCTCCCTTGCCCCGGTTATCTGTTCCTCCAGCCTGTCCAGTTCCTCCGTGGTAAAGCGCTCGGCGTTGACCAGGGTCTGCTTGCGGTGATATTCAGGTGGTACATAATCGAGATTGGTTTTTGTTACTTCAATGTAATAGCCGAAATTGCGGTTATAGCCGATGCGCAGAGATTTAATACCGGTGCGCTCCCTTTCGTTTTTTTCGAATTGGAGGAGCATGTTGCTTCCTTCACGGGAAATGGTCTTCAGGCGGTCAATTTCTTCGTTATAGCCGGTTTTGAACAGACCCCCTTCTTTTACTGTGAGCGGGGGATCATCAACAAGCGCTTCTTCGATTAAATTGATCAAATCGCCAAAGCCGGGCAGGCGCTCGGTGATCCTCTGCAGGAAGAATGATTCAAACTCAGTCAGCTTTTTTTTAAGGGTTTCAATTTGGATTAGGGTTTTTTTTAAGCCGACCAGGTCGCGGGCGTTGACCCGCTCGTAAGAAAGCCGGCTGCAGAAGCGTTCCAGGTCAAAAATTTCCCCCATTTTTTTGCGCAGATCTCTACGCTGCAAGGGTTTATTGATAAGTTCCTCTACAGCATCCAGCCGTCTTTCAATCTTTTGGCTGTCGAGTAGAGGCTGTTCCACCCAGCGCCTGAGCAACCTGCGGCCCATGGCAGTCAGGCAGCGGTCCAGCAGTCCCAGCAGGCTGCCGTGTTTTCCGCCCTCGCGGATTGACCGGGTCAGTTCCAGGTTGCGGTTGGTAATACTGTCGATAACCATGCTCCGGCCGGTAAAATAAAGCTCGAGGTGATGAAAATGACCGCCGCTTTCAGGAATCTGCTGAAGAAGCTCCAGGTAGTTAATAGCCGCCGCCGCGGCTGCTGCTGCCAGCGGGCAGCGGTCCAGTTTAAGCTCGTTAAAGGTTTTTTCGTCCCACTGGTCGATGATTAGAGACCTGGTTTCCTGTGGGTTGGGAACGGATTGAAGGATCTCGATTAAGCCGTGTTCGGCCGGGTTAAACTGGCGGCGGCACTGTTTTTCCAGCTCGGCTGTAGAACAAAGCAGTTCGGAAGGCTGCAGCCGGCGCAGTTCGTCGACGATAACCTCCCAGGCCCCTTCACCTTTCTGTTCGGTGATCTGAAAATCTCCGGTGGAGATATCAACCGCGGCCAGGCCGTAATAATTGCCATCCTTTTCGATTACGGTAACAAGGTAGTTGTTGCGGCTTTCTTCGAGCATTTCCGGATCAGTGATCGTGCCGGGCGTAAGAATGCGTGTTATTTCCCGTTTGACCAGTCCTTTTGCCTGGGCGGCGTTTTCGACCTGTTCACATACTACAACCTTGTATCCTTTGCCAAGCAGTCTGTTTAAATAAGTTTCAGCCGAGTGGATCGGGACCCCGGCCAAAGGGATTGGGTCCTCACTGCCGGCATCCCTGGTTGTTAGGGCAATTTCCATCTCTCTTGCCGCCACCCGGGCGTCTTCAAAGAAGAGCTCGTAGAAATCGCCTACCTGGAACAGCAGCAGTTTGTCGGGATGCTGTTCCTTAATATTCCGGTACTGTTCCATCATCGGGCTGCTGCGGTTCAACCTGGGATCCCCTTCCCGAATGTATTAATGATAAAAGGCCGAAAACAAAAATCCGGCTTTGCGTTGAAATTATGTGCCGGCTGTTATTTTATTGACGCGGCGATTTTCCCGATCAGGTTCCAGGCCTGCGCTTCGGCTACTTTTACCGGCATCAGGCAGCCGGTAAGATCTTCAGAACCGGGGAAATGGACCAGCTTATTGGTCCTGGTGCGCCCGGTTTGCATCTCCGGATTGCCTTTACTGGGTCCTTCAACCAGAACTTCGACCACGCTGTCAACCATACTTTCGTTAATTTCTATACTGATCCCTTGTTGGATTTCATTTAAATACGAAAGCCTTTTCTCTTTTTCAATGTAGCTGAGATTGTCTTTTAACCGGGCTGCCGCCGTTTTATTCCGCGGTGAATAAATAAAAGCAAAAGCGCTGTCGAAACGAGCACGTTCAACCAGGTCCACGGTTTGATTGAAGTCCTCCTTGGTTTCACCCGGAAAACCGACCATTATATCCGTGGTGATCGATACACCGGGAACTGCGGATTTAATTGATTCCACCAGCTCAAGGAAATATTCCCGGGTATATAGCCGGTTCATTTTTTCAAGGATGCGGTTGCTGCCCGCCTGGACCGGCAGGTGGAAATGCTCGCATATTTTATTGCCCGCGGCAACAGTTTCGATCAGCTTTGGCGAAAGGTCCTTTGGATGCGAAGTCATAAACCGGATCCTTTTTAGCCCCTCTATTTTTTCCAGTTCGTGGAGGAGATCGGCAAAGTCGTATCCTTCAGGAAGATCTTGGCCGTAAGAATTAACATTTTGTCCCAGCAAGGTTATTTCCAGGTGGCCCATTCCGGCCAGGCTTTTTGCTTCAGCCAGGATATTCTCCATTTTTCTACTGCGCTCCCGGCCGCGGACGTAGGGCACAATGCAGTAAGAACAAAAATTGTTGCAGCCGTAAATAATCGGAAGCCAGGCATGGAAATCGGAACTGTGGGCGACGGGCAGTCCCTCCCTGCCGGGATAATCTTCTTTGATGTCCACCACTGTCCCTCTGCTCTTTTGCGCCTGTTCAATTAAAGCGGGCAGGCGGGGCAAGGCGTGGGTGCCAAAAATGAGATCAACATGCCTGAAACGTTCCTTGATATAAGCGGCAATGTCCGACTGCTGGCTCATACAGCCGCCGACGGCGATGATCAGGTTTTCATTTTGCTTTTTCAAGGCGGCGTAGCGGCCGAGAAGCGAAGCGGCTTTGTCCTCGGGTTTTTTGCGCACGGCGCAGGTATTGAGGATGATCAGGTCAGCATCTTCGGCTGTTTCAGCAGGAGTGTAGCCTGTCATATCCAGGATGGCGGACATGGTTTCAGTGTCGTGTTCATTCATCTGGCAGCCGAAAGTGACGATGTAATATTCTTTGCCTTCACCGATGCGGCCAACCCGGTGTAGTATTTCTGCAAACTGCGGATTCAAAACAGGCCCTCCCTTCCTTTTTCATTATATCAAAAAACACCTGTTCACATAGAGCCAAAGGTGTTTGAGTAAAGAATTTCATGATCAGCCTTAAAGGACTTATATTTCCCCGAGCCATCGGAAAAATGTATTCCATACCTGTTCAACGTGATTGGTAAAGCGGTGATCGGCGCCCGGAATTAAAGCCAGCTCCTTGGGATTTTTGGCAGCCTGAAAAAGCAGTTTTGCTTCTTCGGCGGGTACCGCCTCGTCGGCGGAGCCATGGATAACCAGGAAGGTGGACAATTTCATTGCGGCGGCATCCTGCAGCAGGTTATACCCCTGAAGATCATAGAAAAATCCTTTTTTTAACCGCAGTACTTCGCCTTCTCCTTCTATTTCGACCGGGTCTGAAGCCGGGCCTTCAATTTCAGAGCGGGCGAACTGCCTGAAAAGAGCTTCGGGACGGGCTACGGCCGCCCAGGTGCACAAGGCGGTTATAAAATGAGCACGGGCGGTAAAAGCAACAGCCGTGGTGCCGCCGAAACTTCTGCCGTTTAAAATTATCCGCGCAAAGCCGTTTTCACGGCACCATTCCGCCGCACTGCGCAGATCTTCGACCTGGCCGGAGAGGGTGATGTCTTCCCAGCTGCCTTCGCTTTCACCACAGCCGCGAAAATCGAAAAGCAGGGTATTAAAACCCTGAGCGGCCAACACTTTACCCATTTCCAGGGCCCTTCCTCCCCCCTCTTTTGTTCCGGTAAAACCGTGACAGACGATTACAATCGGGTTGTCCGTCTTATTTTGGCTGTCTGCCTCGCATAGAAGTGCCGAAAGCTTTAGTTCCTGCCGGTTTTTTATGGTTACTTGATGCCAGGGCATACTTGGACTTCCCTAATCATTATTTTCTTTTTTTTCTTCTTCTTCTTCTTCTTCTTTTTGCACCTGGATGGCAAAATCCGGGCAAAGGTATTCACACATCTTACACCCGGTACAGGCTTCGGGGTCAATCATTTCCGGGGCCCCGTCTTTTCCCTGCCTGAGGTTGTTTTTAGGGCAGAATTCAATACAAATGCCGCAGTCTTTACAGCGTTCACTATAAACTTTGAGG
Source organism: Syntrophomonadaceae bacterium (assembly GCA_003551865.1). The sequence continues at coordinate 15,374 of PUNU01000080.1, read as the reverse complement.
TTGAATTTTGCTTTGCTCATTGGTTAAGTCTCCTCGGTCAAATAATTTACCGGTCAGATTTGCCGGTTTTTTTGAACCGGCTATTCCCTAAAAAAGGTATTTTTATCCGCCATCCTCGGTAACGATACAAGTAGACAATCAAGACGATCAACAATGCCGGGATAAATAAAAGAAACGGCGACATTTCGGCCAGGTCTTTCAACAACCTTATGGTAATGCTCATCGTCCCGGTCAAAAGAAGGCTCGTGGCTATGGCCCCCAGGCTGAAAAGCGCACCTCCTAAAAAGGTGTAAATAACAAACAGGCCAAAATGCATATGCATGGCTCCGGCGGGAAACGAAATAAAGGTCCGGGAAAAACCCCACAGCTGGGCCATGAAAATGGAAAAACTGCCGTACCTTTTCCAGAAACTCAACAGACTCGAAGTTCTGCTCCTGTGTTTGTTTTTCCCGACTTCGCAATTTAAATGAAAAAAATGCCTTCTCTTAACTGCACTGCCGAGCATGCTGCCGAGAAGCCCGATTATATAGCTAAATATACTGCCGAGGGTAATGCCCAATGTCGAATAAATGAATATCACCCAGAAAGATGCAACCCCCCGCAGAATCATGGTCCCCGCGGTTAAAAGCACGATGGCGGAGGCAAACGGTACTCCGGCGCTTTCTGCAAGCATGGCAGCACCGATGCCGATAGGACCGAACCTGGAAATAAGCATTTCCAGCATTTCAAAAAAGGGTTCCATCGGCTCAATTGTTTCCACCTGATCTATATCATAACTCATGAACGTTTACTCCGTTTTCCCGGTGACTAAGGCATGCATCCCCCAGGTTCCCGCTTCCGGTTCCAACTCGGACGGAACTATCAACAGGGAGGTTACTCTTACAGACGGTCTGATCGCATTACTTTTTAGATGCTCTGTAACCCGGGTTAAAAAATCGGCCCGGTTTGCCGCCACCCCTCCGCCGACTACCATGCAGGAAGGATTGAGCAGGGTAACCAGGTTGGACAGTCCCAGGCCGATCCTGGCGGCGGCCTGCTCAATTATTTCTCCAGCCTTGGCGTTGCCGCGATCGGCCTGCTTAAAAACCCAGGCGGTTGTGACTTCTTCTCCTGTTTCACTCTCAAGTCCTGTGGAAGCTGCATTCCTGGCAATGGCACTTCCTGAAGCCCATGCTTCAAGGCAGTCATAGCCCAGGCATTTACAGGGCCGACCCCGGCCGAAGGACTTAATATGGCCGATTTCTCCGGCAAAACCGTCACTGCCCCGGTAAAGGCGGCCGTTCAGAAAAAGACCGCCGCCAATACCTGTACTGAGGGTAATATAGATAACGTTGCGATGGCCGCGGGCGGCACCGTAATATACTTCTCCAACCACGGCGGCGTTGGCGTCGTTTTCGATAATAACCGGACATGACAGGGCTTCTTCAAGGTGACTGCCCAGGGGAACCGGAGCCTCCCAATCCAGGTTTGGTGCCTGGTGGACCAGGCCGGTCTTATGGTCGGTAAAACCGGCCATACAAACTCCCAAACCGGAAGGTTTAAATAATGCGGGCAGCTCTAACCTGGAAGCGCCCCGGGCAAAAAGATCCCTGACGGTTTCAACCACGGCCTCCGGACGAGCCGGTTTGGGAGTTTTCGCTTTTTCCCTGAACAGCACCCTCCCGCCGCCGTCAATAAACAGCAGTAAAACCTTGGTTCCGCCGATATCGACAATACAGTAAAGTTGTTTTTCCATTTAATGTCTCACTTAATTATTTTGTTGGTACACCTGGTGCCCTATCAATTAAGTTTGCTCTGTTTATAATTCACAGCTGTGGCAAGCCGGCGCTCACGGATCGCTCGCCTGGAATTGTCACGGCTCGCTTTATGTTCGCTTCCGGCTTGCAGCACCTCATATAGATAGAGCATTGTTATAATAAATTACAAATCGCGCTCTTAATATGTTGCCGGGGCACTAGGCCATAGGGGACGGTTCCATCGTCTTACATAATAGAAGTCAGAGGTCAGAACCCAGATTTGTAGGAACGCTCGAACCGTCCCCATGGCACCGCTAATTCCCGGATATTGCGCTTTAGTACTAGATTATAATGTAAACAGACAAATTATTAAAGATTTATTCTTTGTTCCCGCTAATTCTTTGAAGATGCCGTCTTTTTCTCATAGAGGTAATCTTCGTAGATGTACATCAGTTCTTTGTCGAAAAGAGTGCGCTTTAAATCCACGGTAACATTGCGGATTGCCTTCAGCAGTTCAGCCGCTTCTTCGTCCGAAAGGGCAATGCCGTATTCGACAAATTTCATTTTAATTGCTTTAGAGCCGGAGTGTTTGCCGATAACAATCTGCCTTTCCAGGCCCACATCTTCAGGACTGAATACTTCGTAGGTTGAAGGATGCTTGAGAACGCCGTCGGCATGAATGCCTGATTCATGGGCGAAGGTGTTGGCCCCGACAATCGGTTTTCCGGGGTAAAGCTGGCGGCCGGAAGCCCGGGCTACATATTCGCACAGGTTGCGAAAATCCCTGGTGTCAACACCTATATTAACGCCAAACAAATGCTTAAGGGCCATGGCCACTTCTTCGAGGGCGGCGTTGCCGGCCCTTTCCCCCAGTCCGTTAACCGTGACACCGATAAAACGGGCTCCTGCTTTTAATCCGGCCAGGGCATTGGCGGTGGCCATACCAAAGTCGTTATGGGTGTGCATTTCAATTTCCATGCCGGTTTTGTCGATTAAAGCACTGATAATATCGTAGGTTTTAAAGGGCTCTAAAACTCCAATAGTATCGCAAAACCGAAGGCGGTCTGCCCCGGCAGCGCGGGCCCGGGCGGCAAATTCAACCAGAAAATCCAGATCACTGCGTGATGCATCTTCGGCGTTTACCGAAATGTATAACTCATGTTTCCTGGCGAATTCCACCGCTTGTGTCATATTTTCGAGCACCTGTTCCCGAGTGGTTTTCAGTTTATGGGAAATATGGATATCCGATGTTGATATGGAGACCGCCACGGCATCAACTCCGCATTCCAGGGAGTGTTTGATGTCTTCAATATTGGCCCGGTTCCAGGCCATGATACTGGCTTTCAAGTTATATGAAACCAGCTCTTTAATCACTTCTTTTTCATCGCCTCCCATTACCGGTATGCCGGCCTCGATCTGGTGCACACCCAGGTTGTTCAGCATCTTGCCTATACGCAGTTTTTCCCGGTTTGAGAATACGACCCCGGCGGTTTGTTCCCCGTCGCGGAGGGTAGTGTCCACCAGGATGGGTAAATTATTATGTAATGCGTCATGAAACCTTTCCATATGAATCTGCACTCCTTTCTATGCCTTTAATTCCTGCTCTGGCCTGAACCGTAAACTATATATTTAAGGCTGGTCAGTGATTCCAATCCCATTGGCCCGCGGACATGCAGCTTTTGCGTGCTGATGCCCATCTCGGCCCCCAGGCCAAACTCAGCTCCGTCGGTAAAGCGGGTTGAAGCGTTTACATATACCGCTGCGGCATCGACCCGGTCCAGGAAGTACTGTGCATTGGCATAACTGTTAGTTATAATCGCTTCCGAGTGTCCGGTGCCGTAATGATTAATGTGCTCTACTGCTTCATCGATATCATTTACCACCTTAACGGCCAGGATCAGGTCGAGGTATTCTGTTACCCAGTCTTCCTCGCCGGCAGGCTTTACTTCCGTCGAATAATTTGCAGTCTGCGGGCAGCCCCTGATCTCCACCCCCCGGTCGATCAAAGCCGGGACTGCCTCCGGCAGGTAGCGGGGTGCAATATCTTTATGCACCAGCAGGGTTTCCATGGCATTGCAAACTCCGGGACGCTGTACCTTAGCATTAACAGCGATCCTTACAGCCATTTCGAGCTCGGCACTGTCATCGATGTATGTATGGCAGTTGCCGGCACCGGTTTGGATTACCGGGACCGTGGAATTATCCACCACCGTTTTAATCAGTGAGGTCCCACCGCGCGGAATCAGCAGATCGACGAATTCATTGGCTTTCATCAACTCGAGCGCCGCCGAGCGTTCGGTGTCTTCAATCAAGGCAACTGAATCGGCGGGCAGATTTTGCGCTTCCAGCCCCTGGCGGATTAAATCAACCAGGGCTTTATTGGAGTTAATCGCTTCGGAGCTGCCGCGCAGGATTACAGCATTGCCGGTCTTAATCGTTAAACCGGCTGCATCGACGGTTACGTTGGGACGGGCTTCATATATGATGCCAATTACCCCGATCGGAACCCGTACCAAACCTACCTGCAGTCCGTTGGGCCGCTTCCACATTCCGGTTACTTCACCGACCGGGTCTTCCAGAGCGGCTATCTCCCGCAGCCCTTCGGCCATGCCCGTAATCCTCTCCTCATCTAAAAGCAGGCGGTCATGAAACGCCCTGGAATAGCCTTCTTTACTCTTTAAAAGTTCAAGATCCCTGGAGTTGGCTTTTATAACAGCATTTTTTTCCGTTTCAAGCGATTTGGCAATTTGTTTTAAAACATTGCTTTTAACAGTAGCGGAACAACCGGCTAAGACCGTTGATGCCTGCCGGGCCTGCCTGCACTTTTCCAATACCTCAGAATGCAATAACTTCATCTCCTTTGGTTAATATTTGTTAACTGTATGCGTAAAAATACCGGATGGAAGGACTGTGAGGGATAAGCAAGGAACTGATTTAGTAAACAACCAGGTTGTCACGGTGAATAACTTCTTCTTCAAAAGGCCTGTTTATAATATCGGCAACTTCCGCACTGGTTCGTTTTAAGATACGGGTCAACTCCTCGGACGAAAAGTTGGTTAGCCCCCGGGCCAATTCATTTCCATCCTGGTCGATCACTGCTATCAAATCCCCTTCGTTGAAGGAGCCATTCACGGCAGTAACACCGACCGGGAGCAGGCTTTTATGATCCTCGCAAAGCGCTTTGCAAGCACCCCTGTCAACTGTCACACTGCCTTTGACTACCTGCCCGTAGGCTATCCACCTTTTTCTGCGGTTAAGATAATGTTCCTGGCTGTGGAAAAAGGTCCCTGCATGTTCGCCTTCAATTATTTTTGAAACTACACCGGGATCCGATCCGTTTGTAATATACATGGCCACGCCGGAATTGGAAGCTATCTCGGCGGCCTGCAGTTTGGTCACCATACCCCCGGTAGCCAATTCATCATGTGACTTCTCCGCCGCCGCCCAGATTTGATCGTCAATTTTATGAACTTCCGGGATTAACCTGGCGTCCGGGTTCTTACGAGGATTGCTGGTATAAAGACCATCTACGTCAGTCAGGAGAACCAGGAGGTGAGCGTCGCTTAAGCCCGCGACCAGGGCGGAAAGACGGTCGTTGTCGCCGAACTTGATTTCCTCAACTGAAACGGAATCGTTTTCATTGATCACCGGTATAACGCCCATTTTTAACAGGGTTAAAACGGTATTGCAGGCATTAATATAGCGCCTTCTGCTCATTAAATCGGTACGGGTAAGCAGGATTTGGCCTACTATGAGCCCATACTCCGAAAACAGTTTTTCGTAAATCTGAACCAGTATGCCCTGCCCTACGGCCGCTACAGCCTGTTTTTCCGGAATTGAAGTTATACCGTGCGTAATATTGAGCCTGCCCCGGCCCGCACCAATCGAACCGGATGACACAAGGATAACTTCATGACCCCGGTTGCGCAAATCGGCAAGCTCGCGGGCCAGCCTCTCCATGTAACCCAGGTTCAGCTTTCCTGTGGCATGGGTAAGCAGTCTGGTTCCGACTTTTATGACAACCCGGCAGGGCACGGGATAATAATTTTTAGTGCTGTTAGCCACCTCTTAATTCCTCCGAACGCCTGGTTGCTTCAATAACGGCCTTCAGCAGGCAGCTGCGGAAGCCTGACTCCTCCAGGATATGCAGTGCTGCGGCGGTGGTTCCCGCCGGTGACGTGACGGTGTTTCTCAGTTCGGCCGGGTGGGCTACATAGTCCTGCAGCATCCGCGCCGAACCGATAACGTTTTGAATTACCATCTCGGAAGCGGTATCACGGCGTATGCCGACCGAAACACCCGCATCGATCATCGTTTCGATAAACAGAAATACATAAGCCGGGCCTGTCCCGCTTAGGCCGGTGGCGGCGTCCATCAGCCTTTCGGGAAGACGAATTGTCAAGCCAAGAGGCTTAAGCAGTGTTTCGACCTCGGAAAATTCTTCCTCGGTTACAGTTTCCCCGATGCTGATAACAATTGTCCCGGCGCCGATCAGGCAGGGAGTATTCGGCATCAACCGGACAATTTTGGTGTCCGCAGGCAGGCAGCCGGCTATAAAGCTTATCGATATACCGGCGGCAATTGAAATTATGATATGTCCGGGTTTAATTTCTGATCTGATTGAATATAAGAGCCCTTCGATATCCTGCGGTTTCACGGCGATAAAGATAAGCCGGCATTTTGTCACGAGCTCGGCGTAGCTTTCAGCCGGGTTGGCCTTAACCTCGGAAGCCAACCCCTGCTGTCTTTCTTTGTTGATATCGTAAAGGTAAACAGAGGAAGGCTCTACTCCTCCCCGTTTAATCATTCCTTTGGCTAAAGCTGAACCCATTTCTCCGCAACCGATTAAACCAATATTATTTATTGTTTCGCTCATCGTTATCTTTCCTCTCAGTCTAAAACTTAATACTACAGCGCAATATCCGGGAATTAGCGGTGCCATGGGGACGGTTCGAGCGTTCCTGAGCGCAGCGAAGGCCGAAGGGAAAACGATGGAACCTTCCTCTATGGCATAGCGGGCAATGATGCAGGCTAAAGTTGTGCTGTAGTTTTAACAAATATTTTAACCAATGGTGAGTGCATTTGCAATGTTTTAAGGCAATTTTTCGGAGACGGCCTTTGCCTGACTGAACAAGAGCAAATAGTCTTTACCCCCGGCTTTAGAGCCGGTCCCCGACATTTTATAGCCGCCAAAGGGATGCACTCCGACCAGGGCGGCCGTACATTTTCGATTAAAATAGAGGTTGCCCACCTCGAATTCCTGCCGGGCCTGCTCGAGCCTGGAGCGGTTTTTGGAATAAACCGCCCCGGTCAGCCCGTATTCGGTAGCATTGGCGATTTGCAGGGCCTCCTCAAAATCAACGGCCCTGATCAGGGAAAGCACCGGCCCGAAGATCTCTTCCTGGGCCAGGCGGGCATCAGGCGATATTTCATCGAATATGGTCGGCTGGATATAAAAGCCGTCTTTTTCAATCCTCTCGCCACCGCAGAGCAGTTTACCTTCTTTTTTGCCGATATCTAAATATTCCAGGACCTTGTCTAAGGCTGCCTGGTCAATCAGCGGACCCATAAAATTGTCAGGTTCTTCCGCCGGTCCTACCTTAATTGCTTTTGTCTTTTCGACAAGGCGACGGGTAAAGTCATCGTATACTTTTTCATCGATTATTGCTCTTGAACAGGCCGAGCACTTCTGACCCTGGAAACCAAATGCGGAAACAAGCACTCCGTCTACCGCCGCTTCCAGGTCGGCTTCTGAATCGACTATAATCGCGTTCTTGCCTCCCATTTCGGCGCTGATACGTTTGATCCAGGACTGACCCTCCCTAATTTTACTGCCTTCTTCGATAATGGATACCCCCGCAGCCCGTGAACCGGTAAAGCTAATAAAATGTGTTTGCGGGTGTTTAACCAGGTAGTCGCCGACTGATTCTCCGGAGCCGTAGAGCAGGTTTATTGCCCCGTCGGGCACTCCCGCTTCCTTCATGATTTCCATAAACTTACAGGCTGTTACCGGTGTATTGCTCGCAGGCTTAACGATAACCGTGTTTCCCATAACCAGGGGCCCGGCAGTCATCCCGGTCAGGATGGCCAGGGGAAAATTCCAGGGAGAAATTACAACTCCAACCCCTCGGGGTATATAAAAAAGCTCGTTGTCTTCTCCCGGCAGACTGACCAAGTCCTGCCTTTCAGCCAGCTCCATGGCCACGGTGCCGTAGTAATCCAAAAAATCAATTGCTTCAGCTACATCTCCGTCCGCTTCAACCCAGTTTTTGCCCGCTTCAAGGATCTCCGTTGCCGTAAGTTCAGCTTTGTGCTTTCGCATTAAGGCTGCGGCTCTGAACAGGCAGCGGGCTCTAAATCCGGCTGATACCGTTTTCCATTTCTTGAATGTCTGCAGGGCGGTTTTGACGGCCTGATCGGCCATTTCCTTATTGGCTGCATAAGCGTAGCCGACAATTTGTTCATAATTTGAAGGGTTTATTGAGGCAATTGTTTCGTCGCTTTTTATTTTTTTGCCGTTTATGATCGCCGGGCATTCCAGCCCAAATTCTTCTTTGACCTTGTTTAAGGCCTCTACCATCCGGTTATAACTGTTTTCCAGGGTAAAATCTTCCGCCGGTTCATTTTTAAAATCAGGTATCATGCTAAAACCTCCCTTCCTTAACTAATACTTCAGCATTGAACATTTATTTCCTTCTAAAAAAGAGCCCTGCCGGGTTACAAAAAAGAGTGAGATAAAACAAATATGCCGCAGCCTGCTGCAGCATATTTTTACAATCCCGCGACTAAATATAAGCCAGGTTCCAACAGGCCTTCAAACTCACCGACGGGGGTTCTTCGAAACCCTGTCTTCAGCTGAGTTTCCGCCACCTCCTTCGGATGGCATTCACTCAACCTGAGGGCTTCTACTGCCTCCCTGTGCTGCGATCTCCGGTAATTACAGGCCTGAGGGCCTTTTCCTCACCGGTTCTTTCAGCGATCCGGCTCAGGTTTATCCTAACACGGATTCCAGTAAGCCCTTCCTCCACTTCGGTTTTTATCCTGGCCGGACCCGGCTGGCTATCCAGTCTCTCGGAACCTGGCAGATCAATTATTGATCAGCAGATTATATTTGTCAATATCATTTTTAATATTTGTAATAATACTACAGCGCAATATCCGGGAATTAGCGGTGCCATGGGGACGGTTCGAGCGTTCCTGAGCGCAGCGAAGGCCGAAGGGGAAACGATGGAACCGTCCCCTATGGCATAGCGGGCAATGATGTAGGCTTAAGTTGCGCTGTAGTGATAATTAATCAAGAAAATAATTTATGTATTCGTTCCACGGCCCAGTCGAGCTCTTCTCTGGTGATCACCAGCGGCGGTGCAAACCTGATTACTGTTTCATGAGTTTCCTTGGCCAGGATTCCCAGCTCCATCAGCTTTTCACAGTAAGGACGGGCTTTTTCGTTTAATTCGATGCCCGCTAAAAGACCTTTACCCCTGATTTCTTTGATGGCTGGGTGGTTGATTTCTTTTAGTTTCTCCAGGAAGTAACGGCCGTTCTCTGCGGACTTTTCGACCAGTTTTTCTTCCTGAAGGATATCGATTGCCGTAATTGAAACCGCACAGGCCAGGGGATTGCCTCCAAAGGTTGAACCGTGTGAACCGGGCTCAAAAACTCCCATGATATCGTCGTCTGCAGCTGTCGCGGAGATGGGCAGAACACCGCCGCCCAGGGCTTTGCCGAGAATATAGACATCTGGTTTGAAGTTTTCCCAGTCGCAGGCAAACAGCTTTCCGGTCCGACCTAAGCCGGTTTGAATTTCGTCGGCCATGAACAGAACCCGGTTTTCTCGGCAGATTTCGTAAGCTTCCTTAAGATATCCCTCCGGTGGTATGGCAATTCCGCCCTCACCCTGGAGCGGTTCGACCAGGAAGGCGACCGTATTTTCTGTAACAGCATTCTTCAACGCCTCGGTACTGCCGTATTCGATGATTTTAAAGCCGGGGGTAAAAGGACCAAAATCGGCCCGGTAATCATGGTCTGAGCCCAGGGAAACTATGGTAATGGTCCGGCCGTGAAAGTTTCCTTTACAGGTAATAATCTCAGCTTTGTCTTCCGCTACATTTTTTACGCGGTAGCCCCACCGCCTGGCCGCTTTAATTGCCGTTTCCACAGCTTCCGCCCCTGTATTCATCGGCAGAACTTTTTCTTTGCCGGTCAGCCCGGCAAGCTTGCGGCAGAATAAGCCCATTTGGTCGTTATGGAATGCCCGTGAAGTCAGGGTAATTTTTTCCGCCTGCTCCTTTAAGGTATTAATAATTTTGGGATGGCAGTGTCCGAAGGTCATAGCTGAATAAGCGCTGAGCATATCCATATAGCGGTTACCTTCCGGATCTTTCACCCAAACCCCGCTGCCTTCTGAGAGAACCACGGGGAGCGGCAGGTAATTCCTTGCACTGTACTGTTCCGCCAGCTTGATGGACTCTTTTGTCGACGTCATAACATATTCTCCTTACCCGGTCAGAATGTTTTTGCCTGTACTAAAAAAGAGATGCCGAAACCGGAGGCGACATCTCGTTAATTTATTGGCAGGGGAGACAGGACTTGAACCCGCAGCCTGCGGTTTTGGAGACCGCTGCTCTGCCAGTTGAGCTACTCCCCTTTGCAAGCTTATTTTAGTATATTTTATTGCCGGTGTCAATCAAATAAAGATTCACGTTACTCCTAATCTTTACCCTCACCTTTGATTACGGCCAGGGGCAGAAGCCTGGCTACCTTGCGGCTTAAACCGATTTCGACAAAGGTATCAACTACCATTTCGATATCTTTATAGGCCTGGGGGGCCTCGTCGAGATAAGCTTTGTAACTGCGGCCGGATAGCATGACATCGGCCATTATTTCTTTCAACTGCCTGACCGATATTTCCCGTTTGGCCGCTTTGCGGGAGAGCACCCTGCCTGCGCCGTGATTAATCGAGTTGAATACCTTTTCCACGCCAGGCATGGCCCGCACCACGTAGGAAGCACTGCCCATACTGCCCGGGATTAAAATCGGATGTCCTGTATTGCGGTAATATTCGGGATTTTCTGCATGCCCGGGCGGGAGGGCTCTGGTTGCTCCCTTGCGATGTATCAGCATACTTCTACCGCCTATTTCTTCAAAGCGGGCGGTGTTGTGAGCAACATCATAAACCAGGCCCAGGTCATATTCAAGGTCGCTTTTTCCAAGGACGGACGCAAAAGCTTTGCGAATGTCATCGGTAATCCACTGGCGGTTGCAGAAAGCAAAATTGACGGCACAGGCCATAGCAGAGAGGTAACTGCTGCCTTCTTTCGAGTTAATCGGCACCGAAGCCAGCCCGGAGGTTGGAATATCAAGCTTATATTTTGACGCTGCTTTTTTCATTGCAGCCATGTAATCTGTGCAGATCTGGTGGCCGAAACCGCGGCTTCCCGTATGGATCAGCACGGTCAGGAAACCTTCTTCAAGACCGTAAATTCCTGCGGCCCGGGGGTCAAAAACAGTATCAACATAGCCGAGTTCTATGAAATGATTCCCACCGCCGATAGTTGAAAGCTGCTGACCGCGATCGATGGCTTCACTGCTGACTTTACCGGAATCAGCCCCGGCCATTAAACCGCCGTCTTCAATGCAGTCAAGATCTTCTGGACGGCCCAGCCCCGTTTCGATCATAAACGGAACGCCCCGTTCCAGGAATTGATCAAGCTGCCGGCGGATTACAGCGGCATGTTTGCTTTTTTTGCCAACCCCGCTGGGCACTTTTTCCCCGATGGCCTTGATCAGCCTATTTAAAATATTCTTATCAAGTTCCCCCGCTTTAAAATTCGTGCGTAAAAGCCGCACGCCGCAGTTGATGTCCATGCCCACCGCTCCCGCGGAAATCAGCCCTTTTTCGGTGTCCATGGCCATCACACCGCCGATGGGCAAACCGAAACCGGAATGGATATCCGGCATGCCGACCACCGGACTGATCACCCCTTCCAGCGAGGCGGCGTCAATTAGCTGCTGAATCGACTGATCTTCGGAAAAAGAGCTGTAGAGCTGCCGGTTTAAATAGACCATTACCTCGGCATTCATTTTGCCCCGGCGGGGAATGCGATAACAGTTTTTTCCGGCGGGTTCAAGTTGAAGCATTGTCCGCTGCATGCTCCTTTCTACAGGCAATTACGAGCTGTTTATTTCAAGTGAAAACTCTTCAAGCAAATTTTTTAACGAAGGAACTATTTCTTCATCGGTTAGCTGAAATTTAATTGGTGTGACGGAAATGTAGCCTTCACGGATGGCCCTGGTGTCGCTGTCCGGTTCGTCTTCGTCGTCTTCGATCAGTTCACCGGCCATCCAGTAATAAATCATTCCCCGGGGGTCTACCCGTTTATCAAATGTGTTGCAGTATCGCCTGGTGCCCAGGCGGGCAGCCTTTATCCCTTTGATGTTCTGCACGTCGACCGGCACATTGATATTTATCAAAGTTGAGGCCGGAAATTGGCTTTCCAGCAGGCGGGGAATCAGGCGGCAGATCAAACCGGCGGTGAAAATAAAACTGCTGCTCTCCCCCCTGCCGGTCAGGGATACGGCAATGGAAGGAATGTTCATGATCAGGCCTTCCACGGCGGCTGAAACCGTGCCCGAGTATAAAACGTCGGTGCCCAGGTTACTGCCCCGGTTGATGCCCGAGATAACCAAATCCGGCTTTTCGTCCAGTATGGCCTCAACAGCCAGCTTGACACAGTCCGATGGGGTTCCGTTGACCGCCCATCCAAAAAGATCCGGGCTGTAGGCAAAATCGATCCGTTCAACACGCAGTGGTTTGTGCATGGTTATGGCATGCCCGATCGCACTGCGCTCGCGGTCGGGAGCAATAATGGACAGCCTGTATTTTTGCTCACTGTCATAAAGGGCTTTGCTTAAACGTTGAATGCCTTCTGCGTGGATGCCGTCGTCATTGGTAATCAGGATATGCGGTGCTTTCATATGGTTTATTTTGCTGCCTCTCCTTTCCGTAAGCCGCCGCAGTGTTTAGCTGCTGTGGCAGGTAGGTTTTTTATTTTACTTGTAACTACTCAGCCTATTGTCCTTGTTGAGTGAAAAGCTGTGCCATGGGGACGGTTCGAGCGTTCCTGAGCGTAGCGAAGGCCGAAGGGAAAACGATGGAACCGTCCCCTATGGCAAAGCGGGTTAGGCCCGAGCAGTTACTTTTACTTTAATATGCTTTCGGTGTTTATCAAGCGATTATCTAGTGTCCTGTCAATTAAGTTTATTCTGTTTTTAATTGCAGTTATAGCAAGCCGGCGCTCACAGATCGCGCGCCTCTGTATGCTTTTAACCGGTGAGTTTTTACTTACCGGCGAGTCCCCGGCCCCCTCACCCTGACCGGGAGCGGGCCGGTCTATGGCGCGCTTTATATGGAGCGCACCGGGCCGCCAGCATTTTTTAAACCCACCCAGTTGGGCCGGAAATGGCCGTATAACCAGATTACTGCTTTTGCATGAGTTTGGCAAGCCTGAGACGATTCGGGTTGAATACTATTCCTTTTTCAGTAATAATTGCATCGATCAGCCCTGCCGGGGTAACATCGAAAGCGGGGTTGAAAGCGGCGACATCTTCAGGGGCAATAAGGCGGTTGTCAATGTGTGTAATCTCGCTTCGGCATCGTTCTTCGATCACTATTTCACTGCCGGAAGCAATGGAAAAATCAATTGTTGAAAGCGGCGCCGCCACATAAAAAGGCACCTGATGATATTTTGCCAGCACGGCCAGTGAGTAAGTGCCAATTTTATTGGCTGCGTCTCCGTTGGCGGCAATGCGATCGGCCCCTACTATGACCAGGTCTATTTTACCCCCGGCCATCAGGCTGCCGGCGCAGTTGTCTGTAATGAGGGTTGCCGGAATGCCGTCCTGGTGGAGCTCAAAGGCGGTGAGGCGCGAACCCTGCAAAAGGGGCCTGGTTTCATCGACAAATACATGGACTGCTTTCCCCTGCATTACCGCGGCGCGGATTACCCCGAGAGCGGTGCCAAAACCTCCTGTTGCTAGCGCTCCGGCGTTGCAGTGAGTTAGTATGGAGGCTTTTTGCGGAACCAGTTCCGCCCCGTTGGAACCCAGCCTGCGGTTGTTTTCCACATCTTCTTCAAAAATTAGCATGGCTTCCTGCTCAAGACCCTTCACTATTTGCTCAGGAGAAGCATCCTGGTTTGTTCTAAGCCACTTATTGATCCTTTCAAGGGCCCAGGCCAGGTTCACAGCCGTAGGCCTTGAGGAGCGCAGTTTTGCGGCCGCTTCATCGATATGTGAACGCGTCTGTGCTGAATTATAACCCCTGTCTAAAGCTTCAATAGCGGCCAGAACCATACCGAAAGCGGCGCTGACCCCAATTGCCGGTGCCCCTCGCACGCACATACTGCTGATTGACTCCACTACCTCGTCACATGACCTGCAGGTGCGGTAGCGGATCGTCTGCGGAAGCAGGCGCTGGTCAAGGAGATCGAGCCGGTTGTTTTTCCAGAACAAGGTGGGAACAGTCTCTTTATCGTTCATTTTCATACCGTTACTCCCCGGGCCAACTTTCCCCGCCGGATTTGCACTGGCAGGAACGCTCCAGTCCGATGTTTTCAAGGGCAGCGGCAAACAGCTGCTCAAGCTCCAGCTTGAACTTGTCCATTTGTTCCATGACTTCATCATGGGTCAAAACCGTTTCCGAAATTCCGGCTGCAAAATTTGTCGAAAGGGCTATGGTAGCGTAACAAAGGCCGGCTTCCCGGGCCAGGACAACTTCCGGCACATTGGTCATGCCGACCAGGTCGCCACCCCACTGCTTGAACATTTTTATCTCGGCGGGAGTTTCAAAACGAGGTCCATCAGTGCACACATAGCACCCGCCGTCAATCAGCTCTTGCTTTAGATCCCTGCCCGCTTTTAATATGTCCGTCCTGATTTCCGGGCAGTACGGCTCGGTAAAATCGACATGGGCCACCGGGCCGTTTTCCCCATCGTAAAAAGTCAGGGCCCGCTGGCTGGTAAAATCAATAAATTGATCGATGACCACCCGGGAGCCCGGGGGCATATTTTGATTTATTGACCCGACGGCGGCGGTGGCAATTACTGCGCCGACATCCTGTTTTTTTAAAGCAGCAATATTGGCCCTGTAGTTGACTTTATGTGGAGGCACCGAGTGCCCTCCCCCGTGGCGGGCCATGAAAAAGACTTTCCGCCCTTTATAGCATCCTTCATTCATTAAAACAGCGCCATACTTCGTGTCTACTGTAATCTCGCGCTCATCTGTCAGGATTGACTGATCATAAATGCCGGAACCGCCAATAATGGCCAGGTTGGGTGCGCTCACGGGACCTCCTCCTTCGTTTTAAAAATACACTGGAACAGGGTTGTATCGGAAAGACCTTGATTTAAATCTTCGTTAACCGACCGGAAATTCCTTCTGCTCGGCGAGCATTCATATTGACGGCCCGGTCAAAATAAGCTATACTGATCTTGCTCAAAAAGAGAACTTTTTGTTTGCCGACGTAGCTCAAAGGCAGAGCAGCTGATTTGTAATCAGCAGGTTGGGGGTTCGAGTCCCTTCGTCGGCTCCAGTAATAGAAGGGTTTTCAGGGACTGGCTAAAGTAGCCGGTCTCTTT